>CAJOEQ010000076.1 GCA_905233515.1 uncultured Synergistales bacterium | reverse complement strand
ACATGTTACTTTTAGGAGTAGCAATATAATCATCAAATTGACCGGGTACAGGTACCCATAAAGCGTGGACTATTCCGAGAACTGCATAACAAGTTGACACGTCAGAAACAAGGACTCTAACAGCTAAAATGTCATAAAGCTCATCAAACGATAATTTTTTACGCTGCATTTTCTCGTATATGCTGTAATAGTGCTTTGAACGGCCTTTTATTCGACATGGGATATTTTCTTTCTGGAGTCTTTCTTCTAAAACTGCGCGGGCTTTGCTGATTACTTCTTCCATTTTAGGGAGTCTTTTATTTACTCGATACTCGACTTCTTTATAAATATCTGGGTGTAAATACATAAATGATAAATCTTCAAGTTCGCGCTTAATCTGATAGATTCCGAGTCTGTGAGCTAAAGGCGCGTAAATTTCCATAGTTTCCCGGGCGATTCTGACTTGTTTATCAGGTCTCATAACGTTAAGAGTCCTCATGTTGTGCAATCTGTCAGCAAGTTTTATCAAGACGACTCTAATATCTTGAGCCATAACTACGAACATACGCCGCAAATTCTCACCTGTTAAATCTTCACGCGACATGAATTCTTTAACGTCATCGCCTGCCAGTTTTGTAACTCCCTTAACGAGCGTTAATACATCTTCCCCGAATTTTTCGCGCATTTCATCAGCTGTAACGCTCGTATCTTCTAAAACGTCATGAAGTAATGCGGCCTCAAGAGTCGACATATCTAAACGCATTCCAGCAAGAATTAAAGCAGCACTCAAAGTGTGAATTATATAGGGCTCTCCGGATTTCCTGAACTGGTCTTTATGGGCAATAGCAGCAAATACAAACGCTTCACCGAGTCTATTTAACTGTTCGGGAGTCAATGAAAGCATTGATTTTGTCCATAATTCCTGCCAAAGTGAACGTACAATCTCTTGCTGTGAGTCTTTAGGGATTCGCGAAAAAAATTCATCCCGCAATTTCGACATCTCATGCAAATAATTTGTCGAGTTGTCTTCTATAGATGGGACGCTGTCAATAATCGAGGAGAAAAAATTATCTCCGCCGGTCTCTAGAGTCTCTAGTGCTTTCTTCTCATCATCGGCCAATTTCTAAACGCCTCCTTTTGTGTCAGTTACTGCGCAATCGATAATAAATTGCAGAGTCTCTTCATTCCTCCAATAGTCTAATCGTGGATGATAAATCCAGCCTTTAACGCCCTTCTCAAGCATATCTGCTACATCTTTAGGCGAAGTATTAAAGGCTAATAATTTTGCGTTATTCACGCGTATATAACTATGTTTGCCGTCTTTGCCCATCGGGTTAATTTCTGTATTATTTATATCAGGGTCAATATAAAATTTCGGCGAAGGGTTATTATTACCAAACGGGCCAAGTGCAGAAACAGCGCGCCAATCTGAAATTGTTATATCTGAAGGTTCAATATTTATTACAGGTGTCTGAGTGCCGGGGATTATCTCCATATTCATAAGAAGTGAATCAAGAATCTTGCGTACTTCCCGCCAATTTTCCGGCCTCACTGAGAAGCCAGCCGCGTATTTATGGCCTCCCCATGCGTCTAACTTTTCGGAGATCTCGCGCAAAATTCCTACTGCATCGCCGCCTTCTGGAACTCGCAAAGTTCCCCGAATGATTCCGCCTTCTACAGGAGCAGCTAAGGCTATCGGGATATTATATTGCGCACATATCCTACTTGCAACCCCGCTTAAGACTCCGACCGGCCAAGAGTCATTATATAAGACTTTATTATGAATTCTCCCGGCTGCTAAAGAGTCATCAATTGCCTTTGCTATATTTTCCGTTAAAGTCTGGCGTTTACGGTTTATTCGCGTTAACTCGTTCACACATGAATAAATTGCGTCATTGCTGCCTGAACCTAATAACGCGCGGACTCCGACATCTGCCGTAGAAATTCGCCCGGGAGCGTTCAAACATGGTATTATTCTCATTGATAAATGCTCTTCAGTGAGCTGTGATTTATTTATGCCTAGACAATCAAATAACGCGCTCAAACCTCGACGGGGATTTGTACGCATTAAACGCATTCCGAATCTTACTAGAGAACGATTTAAATTATGAAGTGGCATACAATCGGCAATAGTTGCAAGTGCTACTAAGTCAATTTCATATTTTAAGAAATCATGTGAGATTATATTTTCCTTCCATGCCCAGCACCATAATACAGCAGTCGCGCAAATTTTTTGTGATTCGTCCTGTGAATTCTGAACGGGATTTACTATTGTATCAATCGTAACAGGTGCAGAAACTGAATGATGATCGAACACGAAAATATTTATACCTTTTTTGCGTAAATTTTCCAGCATTTCCGAGTCATTTGTCCCGCAGTCTACTACAACAAGCGTATTACAGCCAGTGCCAGCAATTTTTTCAAGGACTCCGGCGTTCAATCCATAACCGTGTATATCTCTTTTCGGGATAAAATAACGAACTTGAGCGGCCTTGTTTCTAAAAATTTCCATTGCTAAGACAGTCGACGCGATCCCATCAGTGTCATAATCTCCGTAAACTAAGACATTACCGAATGAGCTTTTAGACTCCCATAAAGTTTTAGCGGCCTTGCTTGACTCACCGAGATTTAAATTTGTTATCTGCTTCGTGAAATCAGGGTGAATCCATTCGCGCAATGAGTCTAAATCGCTCCCGCCCTTCAACATGTCTAGAACACAGGCGGCCAATTCCGGACATTCTAAGGAGTTTGCAAGCTGCTTAGTGTTTTCGCCCTCCTGATAAATTTTTAAGTCTGAAATTAAACATGTCGGCAGCATTTGTTAATTCCCCTTCTGATAATAAAATATTCCTGTAGAATTTCCGCGCATTCTTTAGCCATTACTCCGGATTCGACTTTGCAAATATGATTCAATCTTGAGTCGCTTAAAATGTTATAGAGAGTCCCGCCTGCTCCTGACCTGAAATTTTTTGCTCCGTAAACGACCCGCGATAATCGAGCATTAACGCAAGCTCCTGCGCACATAGGACAAGGCTCAAGAGTTACATACATTGTACAGCCTGAAAGATTCCATTTTTGCAAATTTTCACAGCATGAACGAATCGCAATAATTTCGGCGTGTTCGGTGGGATCTAAAAATTTTTTGTCGCTCCCTGAAGATAAAATCTCATTATTTTTCACGATTAAAGCACCGACGGGAACATCACCGCGTAAAAGTGCGTTTTTTGCGAGATTTAAGGCCTCTTGCATGAAAAAATTATCAAGCTGCATTTATATTTTCACTTTCAGGACTAAACTTTTGACGGTGCCACGATTATGGAAAAAAACCCCGCATTTATGGGCATCTTCAGGCATGAATAAAATAAAATGGCCTGGCAGTACTTGATTATAAATTCCTTCACCGGTGTAATAAGCTGTATCTGTTAATTCGTCATATGGCTTAGACTCTTTCAGCTGCTTAATCATTGCATAACCGAACCACTCTTCACCGCTCAAAGTTATATGAATGTCGATATATTTTTTATGGGATTCAAAAAATTTTCCGCTCGGTGCAGTTGTAATTGACTCGCTGACCTCGAAAAAAATATTATCGCCGTCAATTGTATATCTGCCCGGTTTGAAATTTTCAAGCTCGTTAATATGTGCTGAAATGTATTCAAGACCTTTTCTCACGCCCTCACCGAGTCCGCTGTAACGTGAAGGATATTGCACAGTTCCGAGTATCATTATAAATTCATCTCCTGATTTATAGAATTGATTAATTTTGCAGTTTATTATACACGCATTAATTAGTTGCAATATTTTTATATAGTTTATGTGCTATCATACAAGGCAAAATTTTTTGTTGATTATCAATTGCGCTGAAAAATTGATATATTGACGTTATATAAAGTAAAAATCTGAAAGGAGAAATTTTTTTCATGGCCTATTTTTTTAGCGAACCTTCTCACACGTTTTCTGAATATCTTTTACTGCCTAATTACTCATCTGAAAATTGTGTGCCTTCTAATGTCTCATTGCGGACTCCTCTGTGTAAATTCAAAGCGGGCGAAGAATCTCCCCTTTCGATTAATATACCGCTTATAAGCGCGATTATGCAGTCAGTATCTGATGACAATATGGCGATTGCTTTAGCTCGTGAGGGTGGACTCTCGTTTATTTTCTGTTCTCAGCCAATCGAGAAACAAGCCGAAATGGTAAAAAACGTAAAGAGATACAAGGCCGGTTTTGTAGCAAATGACTCAGCAATAAGCCCGGATCAAACTTTGAAAGATATTCTTGCTTTGAAGGAATTAACAGGACACACTACTGTAGCAGTTACTCATGATGGGAGCTTGACGGGGAAATTACTCGGAATAGTAACGAGCCGCGATTATCGAGTCAGCCGCACAGATTTAGACTTGAAAGTCCGCGATTTCATGACTCCGATCGATAAAGTAATTTCAGCTCATGACGGTTTAAGCCTAAGTGAAGCAAATGATATTTTATGGGAGCATAAATTGAACTCGCTGCCAATAATTGACGATAAAGGCAACATGGTAGCTTTTGTTTTCCGCAAAGATTATGACATGCACAAAGAAAACCCGTTAGAATTGCTTGACTCTCAAAAACGTTACATGACGGGAGCAGGCATTAATACCCGTGATTATCAAGAAAGAGTCCCGGCTTTAATTGATGCTGGAGCTGATGTTTTGTGCATTGACTCATCAGAAGGATTCACGGAGTGGCAGAGAAGGACTCTTAAATGGATTCGCGATAAATACGGCGATGATGTAAAAGTCGGCGGCGGAAATGTTGTAAGTGCTGAAGGATTTAGATTTTTAGCGGAGGCTGGAGCAGATTTCATAAAAATAGGAATAGGCGGCGGGTCAATCTGTATAACTCGTGAGGCAAAAGGAATCGGACGAGGACAAGCTACAGCAGTTATAGAAGTTGCAAAGGCTCGAGATCAATATTTTAAAGAGACAGGAATTTATATTCCTATTTGTTCAGACGGCGGGATTGTGATGGACTATCATATAACGCTGGCTCTTGCAATGGGAGCAGATTTTTGCATGTTAGGACGGTATTTTGCGCGCTTTGATGAGAGTCCTACAAATAAAGTTATGGTAAATGGCAATTACGTTAAAGAATACTGGGGTGAAGGCTCTTCACGTGCTAGAAATTGGCAAAGATATGACTCGGGCGACTCTTCGCAGGTAAAATTATCATTTGAAGAAGGAGTCGACAGTTATGTACCATATGCGGGGAGTCTTCGCGATAATGTAACTGAGACTCTAAGCAAAATAAAATCTACTTTCTGCAATTGCGGGGCGTTGAATTTGTGCGAAATGAGAGAGAAAGCAAGAATCACTCTTGTATCACCTGTAACTCTGATAGAAGGCGGAGCGCATGACGTAATTATGAAAGAAGCAGTCAGACGCACGAAATAAAAAAAT
>CAJOEQ010000075.1:9217-10407 GCA_905233515.1 uncultured Synergistales bacterium | reverse complement strand
CCGCTGCCAGTAACGCCCATTAAAGTTTGAAATTTATTTCCGGCTTTTATGCTTTCAGTCAATGAGTCAATTGCTTCGGGCTGATCTCCTGAGGGCGGCCAATTTGAATGTAATACAAAATGTTTTGACGAACTCATAATAAATATATTTCTCCTTGTGTTAATTGCGAATGGTGTATAATTATATCAATTCGACGCGGAAGAGGTCGCACCGAATGAACTGCAAAGGCTCCCGAAGAGGGGATGGAGACCCCACCTCAGTAAGCCTTCAATTACAACAATAATTTAAGCAAACTTTAATGGGTGAAGAAGTGGCGAATTACCCTTAAAAGAATTTCAAGGACTGTTGCGGAGAAAGAAATAATCTGTAGCAGTTCTATCATTCTGTCGAGAAAATTTTTCACTGTCTTTCACCTCCTTTCGGCCAATATAGGCTTGCAGGAAGTGTCCCCTGTGAGCCTCGTTCCGATAAAGCTAGAACGCCTCTCCGAGAAATATTTTATCACAGTGATTCACACGCAAAAAAAAAATCCCCCGCTATTTTGCAGGGGCTATTATAATTATTTAAGCAAATTTCAACATTTCTGACTCTAAAATCTGCGAGACTTCTTCAACTAAATTTTTTTCCGGAGCTTCAACGAGAATTCTTAATAACGGCTCAGTCCCTGAAGTCCTTACAAATATGCGGCCTGATTTAAATTTTTCTTGATGAGTCTTCACGATTAAATTTACAGCTTCCATATTAATTTCATTGCGCGGGCGGGTTAATTTCAAGTTCGTTAATTTTTGCGGATAACGTCCGAATCTGTCAATTAAAGTATTAACATTTTCGCGTAAATCTTTAATAGCATTCAAGAATAACATCGCAGTACATAAGCCGTCGCCTGTGCTGGTAAAATCGCTTGCTATAATATGGCCTGACTGTTCACCGCCGAGCTTTGAGCCCGTTTCTCTCATTTTCTCGAGTACATATCTATCTCCGACTGGGCAGCGATAAGTCTTTATATTTTCCTGTGCTAAGTGATTTTCAAGTGCTAGATTACTCATTACAGTAACTACTACGCTTTCATACTTAAGCCAACGAGCAAGCACCCATAAAATTATATCGCCGTCAATTATTCGACCTTGTGAGTCGCAGATTAATACTCTATCAGCGTCGCCGTCAAAAGCAAATCCCATAAATTTTTTATT
>CAJOEQ010000075.1:3637-9069 GCA_905233515.1 uncultured Synergistales bacterium | reverse complement strand
TGCTGATTCAGGCTTTAAAAACTTTGCTATATGACTTGTATATGAATTCACTAAATAATTTGCTTCATGAATTCGGCCTATTTCTTGACTCGTGCTGGGCGGTTCATTCATTAAATTTTCGATTGCCTCTTCTGACTCATCCGATAATTTGCAGCCGTCTGAACCTAAAAATTTTATGCCGTTATATTCTGCTGGGTTGTGTGAGGCACTGATTACGGCTCCCCCGTCGGCTTGTAATTCTTTGATTGCATAACTGAGTCCAGGCGTGGGAATTACTCCTGTTAAATAGACTTCTGCACCTTCTGAACTCATGCCGGAAAATAAAGCACCTTCTAACATTTGACAGCTCAAGCGCGTATCACGGCCAATTAAAAATTTTTTCTTGTTTTCCCCAGCAAATTTTATGAATGCCCGGCCAAGTTTTAAAGCTGTTTCACTTGTCATTCTGCCGGAATTTGCTAGATCGCGGACTCCATCAGTTCCGAAAAGTTTTCGCAAGTTTGACTCTCTCCTTATAAATTATTATTGAATAACTTCATTAACTGTAACATTTGAAGGCTCAATCAGGGTAATTCTAAAGCGCGTATCATCCGATAAAAATTCAGCTTTAACCGGCAAAGTAATAGGACTCATGAAAACATTTGACATGTCGACATATGCGCATAATTTCAAATCTTCCGGAGTTATCGCAGCAATTAAAGAAGGCCGCCCCTCAAGAGTTACAGCTACATTTGCGGGATTAGACGAATATTTTTTATCGCCTGAACGAATCTCAACGGGAATATTTGCGAACATTTTTTCAGCTCTTACCTCACCAAGTGAGAGACTAACGCGGACTCCCGAATTACTTGCAAGACTTACACCGGGGACCTCAGGCTCTCTCAATGGCGCGACGATTGTCTGATCATTTGCAAGCAAAGAAATATCCATTACTTCAGTGTCAACGGCTTCAACTTTTGCTAATTCAGATGTAGGACCTTCTATAATAACTTCTGAAGGGTCAAGAACTACCGCGCGAATCTCGAAATCTTTATCAAGATAGCCGGTTAAACGAGCATTAACGGGGACTCTCTTTCTTGGCTGGCCGCTTGCTAAAGTCCCACGAAAACGAACTTGGGCGGGCTCAATTGTAACATTGCCATCGAACGGCTCAGACTGTGAGAATTTCACCGGCATTAAAAGCTCGCTACCTTTTTGTAACTCTTCAACTGTAGGAGTAACTCTAACACTTCCGACTTTTGCAATATCATCTTCTGCACCCCTGATAGCTACTTCTTTAGGTATTATTTCTACACCTTCTATATAATGACCGTCGGGAATATTCTGCGGCAAAATTGTCTCAACGTTCATTAAGCGCGTTACTTGTCTAGCTAAATCTAATACGGCCTGTGATGGAGTGAACGAGACTAAATCAATATTTCCGGGTAATTCAACGTTTATGCTGACTTCATAGCGCTTGCCGGGTAATAAATTTCTTGCGTCAATATAAGCGTGAACGAGATCATAATTTAAATTCATGATTTCATGTTCGGGGCCTCTGATTTCTATATCAACTTCAGATACTCTTTTGCGTAAAATTGCCTGAGTGTCAATCCCGCGATATTCAAGCTCACAAGAAAATTTGCGGGTTATATACGAGCTTTCATCGAGTCCGGTTACATATACCCACATCATTAGAGAGCTTATTATAGCAATTGCCCATAACACAGCAGAAGACGACAAAAAACTATCGAGATTAAATTTTCTCAATGTACTAACCCCCCGCGCTCCTGATCTCCTGAAAGTGTAGACCAGAATAAATTTTTCACTGACTTAAAAAATGGGTATTTTTCAGATGTCTGATCGCTCATGAAATAATGACGTAATAATTTCTCAACCTGAAAATCTTTTAGATTCTTTGAGAGTTTACCTTTTTTAGCAAGTGATACTTCCCCGCGCTCTTCACTAACTATAAAGACTGTAGCGTCAGAAACTTCCGAGAGTCCAAGCCCCGCCCTGTGTCTTGTTCCATACCAGCGCGATATTTCGGGAGCATCTGCAAGCGGTAAATAGCAGCCTCCGGCGATTATGTTAAATTTATCGAGAATTATTGCGCCGTCATGTAAAGGATTATTTATCCAGAAAATGGAGATTAATAATTCTTGAGTTATTCTAGCGTCTAAGTGTATAGCTGTCTCTGTGTAGTCTTTGAGATCGTCATTATTTCTCAAGACAATTAATGCGCCGATTTTATGAGCCTTTAAATAACTTAATGCGCCCGATAACTGCCTGACTCTCTCTTCTGCGTCGTCTATTGATAAATGAGTATTATTAAAAAATTGCCATTTGCCTTTGCCTAACTCTTCTAAAATTTTGCGTAGTTCAGGGTGAAAAACTATAGGAATCGCAAAACTCAACGCCCATAAAGTATGACCGAGAACCCACGATAAAAGCCTAAATCTTAACACGCCGGCCACTAATGAAAGCATGATTAATCTAAATAAGCCCTTCACAAGCTGAATAGCCCGCGTGCTTACCAGTAAAACAAGAATGCGATAAATTATAAATGACACTATCGCGATGTCTATAGCACTTCTTATATTTGCCCACATGATAAATTATAAATTTTTTCTTTCTTAGATAACGAGTCTTACAACTCCGCGATAAATTAAACCTCTTGTGCCGTCGACTGAAATAATATCATCGTCCATCAAAGTAGAAAACGCATCAGCGACTCCGACAATACAAGGCAAATTATAATCAATCGCTAAAGAATTCCCCTCACTGAATAATAAGCCGCTTTCAAACAAGACTGCTCCGACCTTGTCAAGAACTGGGCGATAATCTTCGTTTAATTGCCTGACAACTAGAATACAACCGGGCGATACTTTTTCTATAGCTTCCTGAGGAGTCCGAGCAATGCAAACTTTTCCGACTGCATTTTTATGAGATAAAGGAGTCCCCGATAATAAAATATTCCCAGTTGTAAGGACTTCAACGAGATTTGTAGAACCTGCGCGCCCGACTGGTACACCTGCAGTAATTACTACGAGTTCGCCTTCAGGTAATAAGCCTTTATTCACACATGTAGTAATTGCTTCACGAGCAGCAACGTTAATATCTGACATTTCGGATAATCTTACAGGTTGAACGCCCCACCATAATGCAAGCTCGCGCCAAGTCTGTTGACTGGGAGTAACTCCTAAGATGGGACATTCCGGGCGGTGTTTGCTAATCATTCTAGCTGTGAGACCTGAACGACTCAATGAAATTATTGCGGGTGCTTTTATTTGACGAGCTATTAAGACGGCTGCACCTGATACAGCATCAGGAACGGGGATTCCTTCGAGATCGATCGGGTTTTGCTCGTTATTCTTGTGATTGCCCCAGAGATTTATTTCTTTCTCGGCACGGTCTAAAATTTTGCGCATTGTCTTGACTGCTTGAACGGGATAATTTCCGCTCGCTGTCTCACCTGATAACATAACCGCGTCAGTTCCATCAAGTACGGCATTTGCTACGTCACTGGCTTCTGCTCTTGTCGGTCTGGGATTGCGAATCATTGAGTCAAGCATTTGAGTCGCAACAATTACGACTTTGCCCCTGACTCTGCACATTTCGATAATTTTTTTCTGGACTAATGGCACGTCTTCAGTCGGAATCTCGACTCCTAAATCCCCGCGGGCTACCATAACGCCGTCAACTACGTCAACAATTTCTTCAATATTTTGCACGGCCTGACTTGTTTCGATTTTAGCTAAAACTTTCATATTTCCGCCGAGTGATTGAATCAGCCGCCTGACTTCTAAAATATCAGTGCGATTCTTGACAAATGAGACTGCAAGATATTCCATGCCGTGTTGAATTCCCCATGTTATGTCCTGCTTGTCTTTATCAGAAAGTGCCGGCATAGTTAAATCTGCTCCGGGTAAATTAATACCTTTTGTGTTGCGTAAAGCTCCTCCGACTATGATTTTACAAGTAACTTCATCGCCGTTAATGCTTTCTACTTCAAGATTTAGAGTCCCGTCATCAATAAAAATATTTTGCCCGGGCTTGACTTCATTAGGCAATAATTTATAGTTCACGAAAATTTTATCTTGAGTCCCCTCGAATGGCTCATCACATGCACATAAAATAATTTTCGCGCCCTGATTCAGCATGACTTCACCGCCCTGCATTAATCCCGTGCGAATTTCCGGGCCTTTTGTGTCAAGTAATGCGGCAATGGGCTTTTTTACTGCGCGTTCAACTTTACGAATTAATTTTAACTTTTTCTCATGACCTGAATAATCACCGTGAGAAAAATTTAATCTAGCTACATTCATACCAGACTCGGCCATAGTTTTAAGAGTGTCATAATTTTCTGAGGCCGGCCCTATAGTGCATACTATTTTTACGAACATTTTTATTTATCCCCCTGTTTAAAAAATTTTCCTGTTACAATAAATTATCACGAAAAGCGCATATTTTTAACTTGCTGCAAAAAATTCGGGTGTATCTTGCAATAAGTTATTTAATTTCTCACCGTCAACTAAAAGATTTGTCATGATAATGCGGCCTCTTTCAGACGTAGAATTAAAGTTTATAATAACTCGTTTTCCTGCTTTATTATCCTGAGAGTCAAATAATACAGTACTAAATTTTTTCATGAAAGTATCAAAATTTTCTGCGTTTTCTTCAAGATTAAGCGGGACACTTACAAATTCATTTTTCAGGCCGTCTAAATCCGTGTAAATCTTATCGAGTAAAATTTGCCCTCTGTCATCGATTGAGCCTTCAATTAAGCACGGCATATCTTGAGAAATTTGACCCTTGAGATCCTGCCATTTATTAGGAAATATAATAACATCTATGCTATTTTCTGAGTCGTCAATTTGAAGACTGCACATAATATCACCTTTTTTCGTTGTGCGTTCCTTAAGACTCGTTATAATTCCCCCGAAAATCGGCTTAATATCTTTACTGCGCCACCCTGAAATATCACCGATTGTGCAATTTGTAAATTTTTCGAGCTTGGCCTGATATTTATCATATGGATGACCTGAAATATAAAGCCCTGTTACTTCACGTTCATAATTTAGTCTAGTGTGAGAGTCAAAATCAGGAATTTTCGGCATTTCAGGCTCTGAGTCTTCTTCGGGTGCTAAGTCGTCAAATAGACTCATTTGTCCTTTTTTCTTGCTGTTATTTAATTTGCTGATTGCGTCTAAATAAATTTGCAGGACGTTAATTAATTGTGCTCTGTTCGATAAAATGCTGTCAAATGCTCCGGCTTTGATCATGTTCTCTATTACAGTTTTATGTACGACGCTCAAATCTACACGTTTCACGAAATCCCATAATGTTTTAAATGTGCCATTTTTCTGGCGTTCCTGTAAAATCACGTCTACTACATTATGACTCACACGAGCGATCGCCCCGAGTCCGAATCTAATAAAATCACCTATCGC
>CAJOEQ010000075.1:0-3525 GCA_905233515.1 uncultured Synergistales bacterium | reverse complement strand
TTTATAATTTGCCTTAAGCCACGCAGTATCATATGAAATCAAAGCATATGCGGCACTGTGAGATTTATTAAAGCCGTAACCTGCAAATTTTTCTATTAAGTCAAAAATATGTCCGGCCTTCTCTTTATCGACATGCTTTAATTCAGCACCGGCCATAAATTTTTCGCGCTGTTGATTCATGACTTCAATTTTCTTTTTGCCCATTGCACGACGTAAAATATCAGCTTCTCCGAGTGTATACCCAGCTAAAACGCTTGCACATTGCATGACTTGCTCTTGATATAAGATAACGCCGTAAGTTTCTCGCAAGACTCCTTCTAACATTTCATGAGGGTAAACGGGACTCTTTCTTCCGTGCTTACAGTCAATATAATCGTCTACCATTCCGCTATCAAGAGGCCCCGGCCTGTACATTGCAAGAGCTGCGACTAAGTCCTCGAATCTGTCAATTTTTAATTTACGCAGCATTGCCCGAATTCCATCAGATTCAAGCTGAAATACTCCTATTGTGTCAGCCTCCTGCAATAACTTAAAAGTTTTTGAGTCATTCATGTTGTCATTAACTTTGTCTAAATCCGGTACATCTTTGCCGTTTAACTGAATATTTTGTAAAGCCTCCTGAATAATTGAAAGAGTGCTCAATCCTAGAAAGTCCATTTTTACGAGACCTAATTTTTCTACAGGTTCCATTGTAAATTGAGTAACTATTTGCGAGCCTTCTAATTTCTTAACTGGGACTAAATTAATAATCGGCTCAGGAGTAATAACTACTCCGGCGGCGTGCTGGCTTGTGTGTCGTGCAAGACCTTCAATATTTTTTGCGGTATCAATTAAATTTTTGACTTCGGGATTATGCAAATTCGGGACTCTTTGCTAAAGCGTCATCAATATTTTTTGCCATGAGGGGAATTAATTTCGCTGTCCTATCAGTCATTGAGTAATCCATACCCATAGCCCGCCCGATGTCTTTTACTGATTGACGGCCTTTCATGCGCCCGAACGTGATAATTTGAGCTACATTTGTAGATTTATAAGTCTCAGAAATATATTTTAATAACTCGTCGCGCCCCTTGTCCGATACGTCCGTATCAATATCAGGCATTGAAATACGTTCAGGATTTAGGAATCTTTCAAATAACAAATTATATTTTAACGGGTCAAGTTCTGTAATTTTGAGAGACCATGCAACAAGAGACCCAGCCGCCGAACCTCTGCCCGGCCCTATAGGAATATGACGAGATTTTGCGGCTTGAATAATGCTAGACACAATCAAGAAATACGCGCTAAATCCCATTTGAGTAATTACTCCGAGTTCGTACTCTAAACGCTTTGAATATTCTTCTGTGATTTCGCCCCGTTCATAGTCTATAAATCTTTGTTTGAGACCTTCACGCGCTCGGATTCTTAATTCGTCATCAGGTGTTCGGCCTTCTGCGAGTTCCAAATTAGGCAGTATATACTCTTTTTTGTCGGGAATTAATTTCACGTTACAGCGTTCGGCAATTTTTACCGTATTTATAAGTGCGTCGGGAATCTCTGAGAACTCATTATAAAACTCTTCGGGCGATTTCAAGTAAAAATCATTTGTAGAGAATCCGAATGCATCATCGCCCGGTTCTGCGTGAGTATTGACCTTCAATAATAATTTATGCCATTCGTAATCGTCTCGTTCTAAATAATGAGCGTCGCCGGTGGCAATTATGGGAATTCCTGTTTTGCGTGAGATTTCTATAATAGCCTGATTGACTTTTTTTTGTTCGGCTAAAGAGTTCGGCATGATTTCCAAGAAAAAATTATTTTCTCCCATTATGCTTTGATAATTTTCTGCACATTCTACAGCTTTATCAAAATTGCCGGTTAAGATATATTGCGGAATTTCTCCGGCCAAGCATGCGGAACTTGCTATTATTCCCTTGCTGTATTGCGATAATAATTCGTGATCGATTCTAGGCTTATAATAAAATCCTTCAGTATTAGCAATAGAAATTAATTTTACTAGATTATGCCAGCCCGTCATGTTTTCAGCAAGTAATAACAAATGATTATATCTCTTGTCATCGCGTGAACGCATACCCGACGGAGCTACATAAGTTTCACAGCCTAAAATAGGTTTGACTCCTTGTGATTTGCAGGACTCGTAAAATTCGACAGCTCCGTATAAAACGCCGTGATCTGTTATAGCAACTGAACGGGCGGGGTCATTCTCATCCGGAAACCATGAGGCTATTTTTTTAGCGAGCTGCTTTGTTCTGATTGCTCCATCTAGTAAGCTATATTCAGTGTGAACGTGTAAATGCACAAATTGATTCATTATTCGTCGTTGTCTCCTTCAGTTGAAGCTATATCTATATCGTTATCGCTCTCGAAATCTTCATTAGTTGACATTAAAACAATTTCGGCGGGTAATTGTTTAGCTGCTAAATAATTTCTTACTCGTTCAAGCAAAGAACTTGAATTTTTTGCGGGCGCGGGCTTGCTTTGATTATTATTATTTTCTCGCTTGATTTCCTGTTTTTCTTGTTTATCTTGTCTATTAATTTGCGCGGGTTTAGCTTGTATATTTTCCTGTTTAGATTTTATTTTCGGGCAGATATGACTCAAGCTCCCATAACGTAAAGTAATGCTTTGATATGAATCAAAACATGCTGACAAATCGGCGGCGTTCCTGTCAAGTTTTAAGACTTCATAACAATATCTATACTGCATATCTAGAATTAAATCGCCGTCTTGATCAATAGGCCGTGAGTAAAATAATGCGCAGTAGACTTTGAAATTTTTTGATTTTATCTCATTCATTAATTCTTCTCGTAATAGCGGAGTCTCTTCTGTTACTTCATTAGGCGTAATAATTTCATAACGAGAAATAACAGGCTCAGGCGTTAGGGGGCGGGGCGTAAAATTTTGCTTGATATTATTATTATTTACAGGTGCAGGAGCTTTCACGAGTCCAAGCTGAAACATGCCTAATAAAATATCCGTCCTCATTCCGCTTCGAGCATAACGCAATAATTTCAATACGACAATTAATAATCTATGTAATTCTGAATTCTGCCATTTAGGGGACTCGTCAAGCAAAAATTTTGAATCATGTTCGCTGATTCCGAGTGAATTTGCTATATTCTGCCACTTTGAGACGAGCCATAAATCACGAACTAACGAGAAAATTTCTTCAAAGACTCTGACTGGTGAGGCACCGGAGTCAAACATTTTCTTCAATATTATATAAGCCTCTTCTTGATTCTCGCGTAAAGAAATAACCCATTTTTCAAAACTTGACCGGCTGCCGACTCCGAAAGCTAATTCAACGCTTGAAAGAGTAACATTACCGGACGAAATAACTTGCTCAAGAAGTGATAAAGCATCTCGCAAAGCCCCGTCTGCCTGCCGCGAAATCTCCCATAGTGCCGAGTCTTCAGCCTGAACATTTTCAAGCCCGCAAATTTCTTGTAAACGAGTAAAAATATCGTGAGCTCCTATGCTGTGAAAAGGTATATGCTGACAGCGTGATCTAATAGTAACTGGGAC
>CAJOEQ010000074.1 GCA_905233515.1 uncultured Synergistales bacterium | reverse complement strand
CGAGCAAGCACGACGACCGACAAGAAATTTATTATCGCGTAAATCAAGCATATATCGACTAAATAATTTTCTCCGATTATCAAAGCCAGCACAGCAATTAATATAATTACTTTAGTCCCGATTATGTTAGCAGCAATAATTCTATCTGAAAATCTCGGACCCAGTGCCGCACGAAGCAAGCATATAAAAATAGTAATCGACAAAAATATAACGCAGCCAATTAATAAATATTTCTGTAGTTCTTGAACACTAGGCATTAATTATCGCTCCCGTTCGTGTAAATAGTTGTAAAAATTTTTTAGCGCATGAATGCGAGACAAATTCAGCAAGCCGAGTCTTTCATTCCGCCCGTAATTCTCAAACATTTATTCTAGCCTCCATTTGTGATAAAAGCCTCTCGAATAAGCTGCCTTCAAGCCCGTGCGCTATCTCACGATTCAGGGCATGTACTAATAATTGATTCCCTTCAAGAGAAACTGTAATAGTTCCCGGCGTTAAAGTTATTGAATTCGCAAGAGCCGCCCTTGCTGCCTGAGTCTTTAATGGAGTATTGAATCTAATTAAACACGGTTCGACTTCAATATCAGGAGCTAAGACTAATTTTATAATTGCGAAATTTGCCCGTATTATCTCAATTAACAAGACTACAGCATAAAGCAGCGCATAAGGCAAAAGAGTCAAAAATTTCACGAACGAGCCGGAAAAATTAATCTTCATGACCCTTTTCACGAATAAATCAAGCGACACCGCAATAATCAAGCCCGATATAAAAATTTCAAGTGTCAAGCGTCCGTTAAATATTACCCATAAAATAAAATAAACGAGGCTCAATAAATTACCTCCCCTTATAAATGAATTTGTTATGTGAATTTAAATTAATTTTAGCATAGCTTATGATAAAATCTGCTCGTTTATAGCAAGTAATATAAATAAGTAAGGAGCAAAATTTTTTATGAGCAAGATTAAATTTAATGATGATTGCGTTCACGTAGTTTTCTTAGGAGTCCCGAACGTGCCGGGAATAGCTGCCGAAATTTTTAGCGCACTCTCTGAACACTCCGTAAATATCAGCATGGTAACACAAAATACAATGCGCGGCGGACGTTCTGATTTGTCATTCTTGATTCAGCGTGAAAAACTTGACGAGATGATTCCCGTTTGTCGTGAAGTTGCCTCAAAAGTCGGCGGTCAAGGCGTATCATTTGCTACAGAAGTCGCAGCCATCACAGTAGATTTAAAATCTGACTCGGCGAATACTTTAGCGAAAATGTTTAAGGCTCTTGCATCAGTAAATGTGAATATCGAAATTATTAACTCAACTTCAGAAAGCGCGATCTGTATTGTGAGTCTCACTAAGGCACATGACGGACTCGACGCTCTAAAGAAGGCTTTTGACTAAATTTAAGTATTTATAACGTTGTGAATTATTCCCTTCCTGTCTAATATAATGGGCAGGAAATTTTTATGTTTATATAATCTTTTCAACGCTGATTTACTCAGCAATCACGAAAATTTTTGCGTAATTCTTGTATGAATCTCTCAATAATTTTACTGCTAAAATTTATACGTAATTTTACTGATACACAAAATAAAATCTATAGTGTATTATACTCATCGTTTACGGGAAATACGTAGACAAAGATCGTAAAACCGACGCAGTACTTATAAAATCGGAAGGCAAGAAAGCGAGGCGTAAATCCCCGTCAGCCATTAAGAAAAAAGTAGATGCGAAGGGCGCAGGAGGTCGGAAGACAAGCCCGACGAACTGTCAGAAGGGACAGAAAGGAAACAAGGTAACTTTCCGCACCCCCCACAGCTCAGGGCAATATAATAAAGACTTGAGTGCGTAAAAACGATAGTGTATTGACAATTTAATAAGGGGGTTATTTATAATGAAAAAATTAGCAGCTTTATTAGCTATAGTTTCAGTAGCAGTACTTGCAGCCCCGGCTCTTTCGGCAACAAATCCCTTCATGGACGTACCGATGAACCACTGGGCATATGATGCAATCGGTCAGTTAGCAGCACATGGCATTTTATCAGGTTATCCCGATGGACTTTACAAAGGCAGACAGGCCACAACACGTTACGAGATGGCTTCAGCTTTAGCAAGAGCACTCGCAGTCGTAGATATGACCAAAGCCAGCAAACAGGATGTCGAGATGTTAAAGAGACTCGTTGTTGAGTTTAAGGACGAGCTTGAGGCACTCGGAGTTCGCGTTGATGAGCTTGATAAGAGAGTAGCAGTGCTTGAGGACAGACTCGGCGGCTGGCACATTCATGGAACGTTAGTATTCGATGTAAATTATAAGAGTGCAAACGAGGCTCCAGATCCTAAAGGCCAATTCAAGTATGATGAAGCAAGAATCTTCTTTGAGCGTACATGGGGCGAGAATGACGAGTATAAGTTCGTAGCCAGACTTAGAAACGAAGGTAACGGCAACGGCGGTCATTCAAACAAGAACACAGAGAGCGCATGGTTTGACAGATTCTTTGTTGAAATGCCTTTCTTCGGTGACTCAAGATTGACAGTTGGACGCTTTGCATGGAACTGGGAAGGCGAATATTTGTTAGACGGCGCAGGCTTACCTGCAACAGGTACATGGAAGGGCGGCGCATTGATTTCCGACTTCAGAGTAAACGGCTTCGGACTTACAAAGAATTTCGGTATCGGCAAATTCCAGGCAATCTTAGCACATCCCGAAGAGTACGCCGTATCAGTTGCTAACTATAATGTCGCTTCTACTGGTGCAGTTACTCTTAATTCTGTAACGCCTGCAAATAACTGGATGTTAATGCTTAACGGCGCGTTCCAGTTCACAGAGCGTATCGGATTAGATCTCGGCGGACAGATTTACGTCGGCGACAACGCAGAAGAGAGCAGTGTTTACACATTCGCAGATGCAGGCGACGGCACTATTTCTAATCGCGGTGTGCTTTCATTCAAGAATATGTGGACTATTTTCGCAGGTCTTCGCTTTAACTTCACGGATAATGTTGCCTTCAAAGGTATATACTATCATCAGAAAGTAAAAGCAGACGAGCTTATGTACATTCCTTCATTAAGTCCTTATATGTTCTGGACAGAGGCAGATTTTGAAGATCCTAACCACTGGGCAGTCATGTTTGACATTAAGCAGGAAGCGTTAAAGTTCACCAGCATTTGGCTTGAATACGGCCAGTTTGATAAAGGCTTCTATGTAACTGAAGGCGATGCAGATCACATTTTCTACAGCGGAAGCAGCGTTCTTACAGATCGTTTCATGACCGGCAACCAGCTTGATTATAAGCTGAAATACTGGAGAATAGCTCTCGGCCAGCAGTGGACAGAGAAGTTTGCAACACACATCTTCTACTATGGCTATAACCTTGATGATTATGCTTACACTGATGGAACGTTTGTATACTACGGTGTAAAACCCAGCGAAATCGGCGTAGGTGTACAGTATAAGCTCAATGACTACACGACAATGGGACTTAACTACGTAAGCGTAAAGAGCGACATTCCTGGCGAAGACAAGGACAACGTTGTAAGATTCAGAACAGCGATCTCCTTCTAGTCTGAGACTGAAACAATTAATATTTAACGAAAAGAAGTTCAGGGCTTAAATATCTTTCCGAAGTTTTGATGATAAATGGGGAAGGAATCGGAATATAAACAAGTCAAGAGCTTCTAACTGAAACAAGAATTTACAAGCGGTGTATCCGAGCGTGGGTACATCGCTTTTTATTTATTGTGAACATGATATTATAATCGAGTGCGGAGGACATTATGATGATAAATAATTGCCCTCCGTTTATGATTGATTAATTATTCTCTTTGCTGGAGTCTTTGTTGTCCTTGTGAGGTTTTCTGCGGCGTTGAGATTTATTCTTGTTAGCTTGCTTAGTTTTTACCGGCTTATTTTTGCGGGAGTCTTGATTCTGATTTTGACTCTGACTCGTTACTGGCTTGCTTGGCCGTAAAGTTCCGGCATTGACTCTAACTCGCGGGCGTTCCTGCCTTTCTTGTCTCTCTTGTCTCTCAAGTTTTGCCTGCTCAATCCGCGCGATTCTTTCTTGAGCGGCCTTCTTTTTCTCGAGAAATTCTTTATCTTCGCCCCATTCTTCACCCTTTAAGACTGCTTCTTTGAAATCAGGGAATTCACTAATCAATACAGGAACAAGCCGCCCAGTCGGGAATCTTACATTAACTTGTTCGCGGCCTAAATCTAAACTTTCAAGAATATAAACTCCTTGCTCAGTCTTTATCTTTGCACCGGGACCGGGTAATTTCGACCATAATTCATTGTATAATTCCTTCTCGTATGACATACAACACATTAACCGCCCGCATAAACCTGAAATTTTTGTAGGATTTAACGCCGTTCTCTGTTCTTTGACAATTTTAATGCTTATCGGAGAAAATCCCCTCAGCCAATAACCGCAGCAGCACGGCCTCCCGCATGACGCAATACCCCTAACGATTCGGGCCTCGTCGCGGATTCCAATTTGACGCATTTCTATACGAGTCTTGAACTCGTGCGCTAAATCTCGAACATATGCGCGAAAATCGATTCTCTGTTCGGCTGTGAAGTAAAAATATAATTTTTTCCTGTCAAGCATATATTCAACGTCTACTAGTTTCATCTTTAAATCATGAGTCAATGAAATATCACGAGCCTTCAATAATGCCTCCTGTTCGTCGCTCCGACATGTATAATAATTCTCAATGTCCTGTGAGTTCGCTTCTCTCACAAATTCGACATTCTGCAATAATGACTCTGTAGTGTCCTCAAATGTTGCCGACTCAGCTTGATATTTCTCTTCCTGCTCAGGTGAAAGCCTCCCGCCCGGTAGTCCCATTTCATAACCTCGCGGAGTCTTTATCACTATCCAGCGCGATTTATTTTCTTCTAAATCATGCAAAATTTTCACGTTATCTATCTTAGCAAGTCCCAAATATCTGGGCTTACCAAATATCGTCAAGTATACATTCACAATAATTATTTTCCTCTCTTAATGTTAATATTATAACGTCGCAAATCTGCGGAACTGATAAATTTTTCTTGTCAGCTAAAATCTTTAAGAATGCAACTCGCTCGGCAAGTTCATAATAATTATTAATCGCTGCCCAGTTAAGCCAGTTATCAAGCTCGTTTATAATATCATCAATGTTTATATTTCTCGTTTTAGCAAGCCATTCTATCCAGTCCGAATCATTTTGCGGCAATGCTGAAGACTCGAGTCCTTCATTTGATACTAAAGTGGTAAAGCGTGATCGGCTTCTCAATGTAGGCAGGAAAAATCGCGAGTCCTCCATCAAAAATAATAAATAAGCATGTTCGGGCGGTTCTTCTGCGAGTTTCAATAAACTATTTGCGGCAGGTAATAATAACTTATCAGCGCACATTATGACTCCTAAACGTTTACGAGACTCTAAAGGCTTTAAAGCTATATCATTTATTAAATTTCTGCATAAATCTATATTCGGGGCTTTGTCAAGAGTGCCT
>CAJOEQ010000073.1:6037-8998 GCA_905233515.1 uncultured Synergistales bacterium | reverse complement strand
CAGCAAAAAAAATCAACTCGAATGGCTGAAGGATTATGCCTTTTTTGAATTAAATTTTCTTTCCGAAGTCGGCATGGGTCTTGATTTAAGCAAATGCGCCGTGACAAAACAAGTCGACAATCTTTATTATGTTTCTCCGAGAACCGGAAGAGCCGTTACAAGAGAAGTCGGCGAAAAATACAAAGATAAATTGTTCAAACTTCCGGAATTTTTATCCTCAAAAACGGAAATCGCGACTTTTTACGATATTTCATGCGCTTTGGATATTACTAAGCATTTTTTAAGAATTCCTGTGCTGAAATCCCAGCTTGTCGCAAAATACTTTTCAAAGTACCCACAGCAAGCTCATAATGCAAAGGCACTACACAAACGCGTTCGTCGTTGCGCAAAACTGCATGTGAACCCTTCACACGTAGTAATTCAAAGCCTATACGTTTTAAAATCTGAATTACTCTATCACCAGAAAAACCGCGTAATTCAGGCATTAGCAGCAACCTCAAATGTTGTAATAAATGGAGTATTATCCGCTATAATCTTTTTAGTTTCTTCAAGATAAAGCTCTGTAGCTTCTTTGAGATTAGTAATAGCTTCAAATTGCGTATAACCCTGACTAGCTGTTCCTATTTCAGGACATTCCGCAACAAATAAATTTTCTTCCTTGTGTATTACCGCTGTAAATCTATTATGCATTTTATACGCTCTCAAATAAGGGTATGTTTCCATTTTTCCGGACGCTACTTCATCAGAAATAATTTCTGCATTTTCGCAGTCATAAACATATTCTTTGAGTAATCTCAAAGTAAGCTGTTCGGGTGTTTCTTTACCTAAACTGCTCCAGTGATTAATTTGGCTACTTAATTCAGGTGTTACATTAATAATTATCTGTTGCATAATATTTCACTCCCTTTTATTGTTTACATGCCTTTTTAGCTCCGCAAGTGTCATAAAATTACCTGATTTTATATTTTCTCTGCCTTGTATCAATCCGGCTTCCTCCTCAGCAGTCAAAGGCATATCCGCCCAGTCAATATTTTCCGTACGAGACCAGCGCAAATATTTAGCATAACGAGCTAAATCTTCAAGCTCTTGTAATGTCAGTAATGGTATCTCCATATCTAGAATTTTATTTCCAGTAGCTAGCATATTTTCTCACTTCCTTAATCGCCGCTTATCATTTCCAGAAATACAGCACGATAGAAATAACAGCCTGAATAGCACCTATAAATAATGTAGCTGCTACCGCCCACTTTGCTAGAGATTTTGACTGCTCTTCTTTGAAGTCAGTAAATCGCCTATCAGTATTATCAATCGTTGATTTGATTGTAGATACAGAGTAATCTAGCTTTTCATTAATTCTAGATACAGATAATTTTAAGTCGTATATATCTGTGTTGACGTTTTTTGTAACACTTTTGACTTCGGCCAGCTCTTCAGTCATTCTCTTGACATGTTCAACGAGCAAATTAATAGCACCGTTAATATCAGACATATTTTTATCGATAATTGCCTGCGTTCGCTCCATGCGCATATCGTCAAGCTCTTCATTAGTTTTAACACGAGAATTTACACTCTGGATATAAGCGTCAAAAACTTCACGAGTTACAAAATCACTCAGCACTCATAATAAAAACACTCCTTAATCATAAATACGCGTATTGCAAATCGCTGACGTTCTCGCGCTTGAATAAATCTGATTGAATATCACTAAATAGGTTGCAAGACACACCGAAAAACGCGCCTAATTTTTGCGATATTTCAGGAGTTATATTAATTTCGTCATTTAATATAGCCTGCACTTCATTGATAGGAATTCCCGCGCCATATGATAAAACTTGCGCATTAATTACCATAGGCAACATAAAATCATTAGATAAAAACTCACTCATTCTCGGCAATGGTATAAAAGTCATTTTCTTTTATAAACTTCCTTCCTATGTCCAATTTTTACAATCTCTATAGTCAATACATTGTCATGAATTGAGCAAATAAGCCTGTAATCATCGACATGATAACGCCATAAGCCTGCAAATTGTCCCTTGAGTGCTTTTCCAATATCGCGTGGATTTGAATAATCGGGTTGAATAAATCTGATTGAATATCACTAAATAGACTGCCGGACACACCATATTTAACTTCCCAGCGTGGCAAGTGTATTTATCTCCTTATGTACAAATTCTGCTGGATAAGTTTTCATATTCCCGCTAGAAATTAAGGCTTCAAGTCTATCTGCGTCATCACAATCGTCAAAATACTCTTCTAACAAATCAATAGCTAGATTTTCCGGCGGCTGTTTAGATTGCCTGCTCCAGTCATTAATTCGCTCTAATAATTCTGGCGTAACATTCAAAATAATTCGTGGCATAATATCTCACTCCTTAATCGCTTATTATTATTTCCAGAAATTGAGTAATATAGAAATCACAATCTGCACAGCTCCAACAAGAATTGCAATAGCTATAGCCCACTTTGATAAAGTTTGCGATTGATTATCTTTCATATCATCAATTCGAGAGTTTATATCATTAATAGCGACTGAAAAAGTATCTATAACACCTTCAAGACGTGCATTAATTTCTGTATTGTCACATTTCATTTCAGCCGCTATCTTTTTAAATTCTGAAAGATTAGCTTGCATTAACGCTTTTATTTCAGCTAAATTAGCTTCATGAACATCTCGACGTAAAAACTCATCACTCATAATAAATCACCTTAACACAAAAAATGCAAATAAAGCCGCAAGAACCTGCACAGCCGCGATAATAAAACAGCTCTTAAACAATGACTGATTTAATTTTCTATCCCAGTCAATATTTTGCGTATATCTTTTAAGCCTGTCATGTATTTTCATAATATTCTCACTCCTTACCCGCGCTCTCCTGTGCTGCCTGCCGCGCTTTTGCGGTTGTTTTTTTCGTACCGCCTCTAACATGTGTCAATCTATAATATTCCACTTCTTTTTTT
>CAJOEQ010000073.1:0-6012 GCA_905233515.1 uncultured Synergistales bacterium | reverse complement strand
TTTCTTATTTCTCCATTAGAGCAAAGTCCTGTTACACGTCTTAAAGTTACTCCTAAAAATGTAGCTATTTCTTTTGCATTCATAAAATCAGCTATCATTAAATTCCTCCTAAATATTATTTATTATTTTTTATGATTTATTAATTATATCAAGATTTCTAATATTTTTCTCAAAAAAGAATTTTAAATCAGTATTTCAAACAAAATTATTAGTCAAGAAATGTTATATTTAAATTACGTATTTTTACTGTATATTTTTTCTGAATTCGGGCGTATACTTGTCGCGTACAATCGAAGAAGCCGGACAGAGAGCCGAGCGACGGAGATTTACGAGATTTCAAGCATTTTGACAGCAAAGGCAGATTAACGGGCTGTAAAGTCTGTGAAAGGCCGGAATAAGAGGGATTTTACGCGAAAGATTTATTTTTCAGGTAAAAAATTATTTTAAGTAATTTTACGTTGACTGATTTTAATTTTTCTGATAAAATTATTTTAAAGAATTAAGGAAAATTATTCTAAGTAATTTTACGTAAGTAAATCACGAAGGTTTAAATTCAGTAATTTGGCTTAAGTAGTTTTACGTTGAAAAATCGTAATTTTCTGGTAAAATATTACGTAGCAACACAGGATAAAGAATGACTGTGCGACGCTACCGGCAAGAGCCGGAATTCAGGAAAAATCCCAAAGTGAATTGACAATAAAGGCAAGTAACAAGGCTTATATTAATAAGTCAGGAAGATTGAGAAATGAAAGCCGGAATATCGAGATAATTTTAATTAAAGTGAAAATAATCCGCAGTCAGAATATAGCCAGCTCCACGATTTGAGGTGGTAACGTTCATAACGGCAGCGGTTATTAATCTCAAAGTTAAATCTAAACGGAGGGTAACAGAACAGCGTTATTTACTCTAATGAACGAGCCGAGATATTACGCAGTGAATGCGATTATTAGAGCCGAGATAAGACAATGAGAAATCTAAATACTTTAAGAAGGAGACATATTATTATGTCAAAAAAACTTAATAACGCACAGTTAGTGGTATTGTTAAAGGGCATTCGGGACTTACAAGCGCAGCAAAAAGAGCTTGACGAGCAAATAACCTACATGCAAGACATGGTGAAAGCTCACATGGCGGAAGTGGGAGCAGAAGCGATTGATACCGGAGTTTACCGCGTATCGTGGAAGCCATACACGCAAAACCGCTTAGACACAAACAAGCTCAAAGTAGAGCAGAGCGAAATTTATCAACGGTATGTAAAACCTGTTGAGTACAAACGCTTTGTAATTTCTTAATGGTGATTTTGTTATGCCATTTATGAAAGTTATTCCTGATGAGCGCGAACACTACGAGAACTACACAGAGCGCAATCAAGAAATCGCGCAAGTAAGAATTGTGAAACACGATAAAGGATATCTAACCCTTGACGATTTCACAAAAGCCATAGAGTTAGTTCGCAAGGGCTAATTCACCTGTGTTGCTAGATATTAGCAGTATTTAGCAACACTTTCCAAATAATGGAGGTTAAATTTTACCATGAAACAGTCAGACAGAGCAACCCGCAATTTAGTAAGCAAGGCACTTTATTACGCGTTAAGGAACAGCGAGCAGGATTTTAACGAGGCAATGAACAGCAACGAGCACGAAATATTAAGCACTCTTGAAGTACCTGTAATGAGCTACGCTGAAGAGTATATCGAGAAATATAATCATGAAATTGAAGAGTATTTTTCAGTGAATGATTTTGAGAGAGGGTACTACGAAAGCGAGACATTCCGCGACGCATTAACTGAGGAGTTATCTTGCGCGCTTTATGACGCAAGACAGGCAGCCCGAGAAGCATTCTTGAAATACTTTCAAATGAAGGCAGACACGGACAGCATGGCCGCAGACTTAGTAAATTACTTGAGCGACTAATCAGGAAAGAGAAAACGCCGGGAGTGTAATAACTCTCGGCACTTACTAAAAAAAATACGGAGGACTTTATTATGACAGAGGCAAAATTAACAAGCCGCGAATTTGTTAGCGAGGCTATTTCCTACGCGTTAAGAAATTGCGTAAAGATTTTTGATTACGCAGCATTCATACATGATGAGCGATTTGCAGAGAAGTTTGATATACCTGTAACATGCGCATTTCGTGAATATGTAGAATGGAATAGTGATAAAGTCAATGACTTTAGCGCAGGCGATTTAGAAGCCGCCTTTTGTGATTATCAATCAGGTATTTTCACCGACTATCACAAATCAGCGGTAAGGCAGGAATTAACTAATGCATTTAAAGCAGCTAAGGAAGCCGCGCGAGAGGCCTTTAAACATTATTTAAGTAATGTAAAAGCAGATGACGAGGCTATAACATTTCTTGACGAACACGCAAGGGAATATCACACAGCGGAGTAATGAAAATCACAGGGAGTGTAAAAGCTCCCTGCTTTATAAAAACGGAGGACTTTCAACATGTTATCACTAGACAGTCAGTGTATTATTAACCCGAAAGAAGCATACAGGGTTGTGAACGAGTTACGCAGAGCCATTCTTAACGGCATTGACAATTGCGGACGTGATTATGAAAGCATTCATAATGCTTGTCATGTCTACGATATTTTGACGTATATCTGTGAACCGCTGAAAGAAATTATACGCAGCGAGAAATCCGGAGGACGAGTCGCATGAAACTAACAGAGCAATTTGAACATTTATGCGATGAGTTTAACATAACAGCTCACGACTGGCGCGAGTTTTACAACGAGTTTGAAAAATTGCCGCCGGTAAAACGTCAAGCAATCATTCACAATGATTTTGAGCAGCCATTATGGCAGGATTAGGAGCGCAAAATGTTTATGCAGTTTAGACGAAAATTTGTCCCGCTATCACTACTAGACGGACAGCGTGCAGATTATTATGTGCCACCTAGTATTACACGCCCGAATTATGAGCGCGAGCGTAACGATAAATATTTGTCAGTACCTATCTGGCAGATATTAGAAAGTCATTAGTCAGTCAATCATGGGCAGGAGCTTAAAAACTTTTGCCCGTTCTAAAAATTGAAGGGAGTTAATATATCATGACAAGTGCAATAGAAAATTTTGACGCAATGAGCAGTCAGGAAAAATGCGACGTAATTACAAACGCAGCGAGTGAATTAGCTTACTCATTTTATTATGAGCAGGACAGAGAAGGACTTAATTTGTTAATTGAGAAATTAGAAGTCCAGTTAGTAGTCATGCGCAACTGTGTAGAGTGTTTGAATTTTATTAACACACCGAGCGGCGACATTTTTGCGAAAATCAATTTGTTAATGGATTTTCTAGGCAATATCGAGATGGCGGAAAATGCTATTGAGAAATTAGAGAAAATCACCGAACGCGCACGCACTAATCTTGAGGAAGCTGACGTAACACCCGAGGAAATAGCCAAAGGAGTACTCAATATCCAGCAAATCATGCGGCAGCACTTGAACGAACACGAAACAGAGTGCAGGCAGAATAACACGGAGGCTTAATCATGAAGCGAGAATTACTCACGGAGATTTTGAACGACGCAGCGCAGGCAAGCGAGGACGCATTTGAACGTGCTTTAATGAACAGTGAAGTATTTGACGCGTTCAATCAGGCACTAGATGAGGGCTTAGAAAAAGCACAAATGCTATTAACCGAGCGAGAAATCAGCTACGACCCTTTGCGCATGGAGAAAGATTTTTTAAATATGCGTAACAGGTTTTACGATAAAGTCTACGATATTATGTTCAAAGAACGCGACGGCATAATAACCGAGTTTTGCGAACGTATTGACGAGCTGACAGACAAAATGAGCAAGGAATTTAGCGAGTAGCAGGCGTTAAGAAATTTGCAGAGGGAGATTTTTTCACTCTCTCTGCTTTCAATCCAAAGGAGAATTTATTATGTGTTTAATGACAAATGAAGATGTAATTATCAGCGCAATTGATGACGGGTTACTGGCATGTGAAGATGAGTTTTCACAGGAGCTGCAACGCTTTAACGCAGATTTAGTGAAGGCTTTTAATCACGGTGCGGAGTGCAGACTTCAGGAACTTGAAGACGCGAATAACCGTGTAGGTTTAGAGTTTGACATGGACAGCGCAAGAGAACGGCTTAATTCATGCCGCAAGATTTTTATCAAGAGAATTAATCACGCTGTACAGGAAGCATTAGGCAGAGCAGAGACTGGATTTGAAGAGCTGCTTGAACCTATAGCCGATGAAATGATAAGCCGTATTGAAGACTATTCACAAGTTATAAATCTCTAGGAGGTAAAATTATGATACACGAGGAATTTTTAATTGACGCTATCAAGTATGTAATTTCAGTGAGTTTACCTGAAGTTAAATTAACGCCCAGCCTTGAAAGAAATATTGACGAGGCACTGAACAGCTACGAGGACACGCACAATGTAAAGTTAATGCTTGTTGACGCGTACGACGTGAAGCAGCAATTTCAAAGAATGCGCGACAAGTGCCACGATATTTTTACGAGCGAATTTGCAGACGCTATCACACGGAGTTTGCAGGGTGTTCAAGAAGAATTCAGCAATCAGCTTGATATTCTAGAAGAGCGATTAAGCAGTGAGTTTTTAGGCGACGAGTAAAAAGTTTAATCGGGAGTGTAACAGCTCCCGACTTGTTAAATAATTCGGAGGTAAAAATTATGTGCAAAAAAATAATCTCAAAAGAAGAACGCATGATAAGCTGGCAGGACATAACCGACGCTATACAAGAAGCCCGCAACGTTTTTGACATGGCAAAGCATGATGAGCGCGATAAAAGCAGCCGCGATAAAGTATGGAAGTTATTAGTAACAGCGTGTGAAATCGCTCAAAGCGAGAGTTATTATTGCTGTATGGAAGATTACAACGGGTGCTTTATACCGAGTTTAAAAAAGATTTTCGCGCGAGTAAAAATCTAAATTGACTGGGAGCGCAAGCTCCCTTTAATTTAATTCGGAGGTTATATCATGGCAAAACGAATGACAAAGAAAGAAATCATAACAGCAGAAGTCAGACAGCGTAAACTGGAATATGTGAGTTATAGCCGCTGGGCTGGACTATCAGAATGCGTGAAGAATTTAAAACTTGCACTCAAAGACGAGTTTTTTTACCTAGATAAAGGCTATAAAATTGATGAGCGCGACGAGGAATTATTAAAAGCAGTAGAGAATTTAATATCTCAAGTGCAGGAAATAACCGATGAAGGCTACAGGAGATATGCAGAGCAGCACAAAGGCCGCCACTGGACTTTTTCAAATCTGTGTTAGTAAGTCAGGAGTGTGAAAGCTCCTGATTTTTAATCATCTGCTATTCTTAGTCTTTTTCGTCCAAACATTTTTATACTCCCGCAATTTTCACATTCTAAAGCTACAACAGGATATGAGCCAGTTTTAAGGCGGACATGATAGTCTGGTCCATATCATAGTAGCGGTATTCGCCAAGCCGACCTCCAAAATAAACATCCGGTTCCTGCTCGGAAAGCGCACGGTATTTTTCATACAACGCCATATTAGATTCGTCATTGACCGGATAATACGCTTCTGCGCCCGGTTTCCATTCCGAACTGTATTCTCTGGTAATGACGGTTTTTTCATTTTGCAGAAACTCAAAATGCTTGTGTTCCACAATTCTGGTATACGGCGTTTCGGAATCCGTATAATTTACGCCAGCGACCCCTTGATAATTCGCGCAGTCCAATACTTCCGTCTCGAATCTCAGGCTACGGTATTGCAACGCGCCATAACAGTAGTCAAAATATTCGTCAAGAGGGCCTGTAAAAATTACCTTATCTGCCAGACGGCGGCATTCCTCCCGGCTTTTCAAATAGTCGCAATTCAAACGCACCTCGCAGTTGGAGAGCATTTTTTCCACCATCGCCGTATAGCCGCCGACAGGGATTCCCTGATACGGATGATTGAAATAATTATTGTCAAATCGGAACCGCACGGGAAGACGCTTAATGATGTGCGCTGGAAGTTCCGAACATTTGCGACCCCACTGCTTTTCCGTATAG
>CAJOEQ010000072.1 GCA_905233515.1 uncultured Synergistales bacterium | reverse complement strand
AAAATTAATCCTATTTTATCGCGCCTAATTCGAGTCAAACTTGCTGAGTTTTCTTTGCTGATGTCAAGACCGTCAAGAATAACGCTCCCAGTTGATGGAGTATCCATACAGCCTATAATATTTATCATTGTAGTCTTCCCTGAACCTGAAGGCCCCATTATTGAAAGCCAGTCGCCGGCATTGACTGTTAAATTTATATCTGCTAAGGCTTTGAGACTGCCATAAATTTTTGAGACATTTTTTAATTCTAGAATTTTTGCGGACATTATAATTTATTCTCCTTTCAAGACTATTGCGGGGTGTATATCCATGACTTTGCGGACAGGAATAATCGAGGCCATTACAGTTATTGCGATAAAAATTATTATAGTAATCGGAATCAATGCCCACTGAAAATTTATAGCCCGCCCGAAAACATTTAAGCTCACACGCTGAGCAAATTCAAAGCCGAGCCAGACTCCTAATGCACCGCCTATAAATCCCAGTAAAACGCCCTCACCTAGTAATTCACTCATGACAAATTTATTTTCTGCTCCGAGTGCCTTTTTCAGCGCAATTTCTCGCCGTCTTTCTGCTACCATTGCCATCATTGTTGTCATAGTGATAATTAATACAACAACTGTAACGAGCAAGACTAAAGCCTGTAATTTTCCTAAAACTATATCTTGAGATTGAGTCAGTCTTCTTACTGCTCGGGGCTGTAGATCGGGTAAATCATTCTCAATTTTTGACGCAATTTTTTCAAGTTCTTGAGAGTCGGCTATTACGCTGCATTCTATAACATCAGCTCTAAAAGTATCGCCGATTAATTCATTTAACATGTCTATATCAGCAAAAATAAATCCCTCTTCAGCTCCTCCAGTTGAGACAATGCCTTTAACAGTAAAAGACTTGTGAAAATTTTGCCGTGCTAAGTCCCTTTTTTGATTCTCTACAGCTGAAAGATTTTGACCTGATGCTTGAGCCTGTTCACCGTATTTTACGCCCTGAACTGTGAAAGAATCTCCGAGATTTAAATTTAGAGTCTGTGCTATTTCGTGGCCGATCATGACCTGCAAATTTTCTCGCGAGTCTGCCCAGCTGCCTTCTATGTACCAGAAAGGACTATTTTTTTGAGCTTGATCTAAGTCAGTCCCGGCGATTATATAAGGCTGTTCGTTAATTTTAACTGTCTGATAACGATATGGAGCAATTCCGACGAGTTTATTAATTCCGATTAAATTTTTTAACGAGTCAAGAGTCTCATGCGTGATTTTTGCTTCACCTCTAGGCAGTATAATCAAATTTGCTCCGTAAGATCTGAATTCGCGGCCTAATTGTTCGGGAATGTCATAATAAATCGTAACAAGTCCTGATAAAATTGTAGCTCCGATTGCTATAGCTAGAACTGCAATAATTAAACGCGAGGCTCGGCGAATTAGTGAACTCGTTACCATTTTTATATACATTTTTTGTCTATTTGCCATGTAAAACCTCCGTAGGCTTCAAAGCCATTAAATAACGAATCGCGGGAATACTTCCTATTAAAGTTACAAAGAATAATATTATCGCTACAATTAAAATTACCATTCGCGCAATTTCTATATATGAGCCGAATACAGTTTGACCGATAATTTGTGCGAAACCGATTCCAAGAAAATAACCTAGCACGCCGCCGAGTAATCCCGTCATCATTACTTCAACAAGGACTAATAACGCAATTTGCCAGTTATACGCGCCTAAAGCCTTTAAGAGTCCTAATTCTTGACTGCGTTCTATTACACTTGCTCTTAAAATCGTAATCAATATCATTAATAGAGTCGTCTTGTTTAAAATAGTGCCTTCTGACTCTGCAACCTGCCTGACAGGTTTAGCGACTCCATCTCTTATTACTTCCTGAATCTGATGACATATCGCGCTGACATATGCCGTGCAGTACCAAGTTTCGTACTCATCAGGTGATAAACTTCTAGGATCTTGAGCGGCTTTTCTCGCTAAATCATTATCGGGTGTAGTAAGTGCTGAGACTTCAATATTTGAAATTTTGCCGGATAAATTCATTAATTCCTGTACTGATTCAAGCGGCATTAAAATTTTTTCGTCTGAATTTCCTCCGTCATTGAAAATAGCTTTGACTCGAAAATTTTTTACAAGCCCGTTATTTGTGAGTGTTATAGCATCTCCGACGTGTATATTATTTCGTGAGGCCAGCAAATTCCCTATCATTACAGCGTCTGAGTCATTCTCATTCAGCCATTCGCCTTTAATGTCCCACCATGTGCGCAAAGATTTCAAGCCCGTATTTAATTCTTCACCTGTTGACAAAATTGCGTGCTTATCCGGCCAAGTTCCTAATAATGAGACCTCACCGGCGACTCGGCCATTTGCCTGCAAAATCGCATGACCGTCCAACATAGGAGCAAAATCAAGAATGTTAAATCCCCAGAAAATAGTTTTTAGCTTCAAAATATCTTCTTCGTGTAAAAATTTGTCATTTACTCCGAGTCCTTCATTAAGTCCGTATAAATCGCTCATTAGTGCCGCGTCCTTATGCCTGACTGTTATATTTGCGCCGTATACTTTTAATTCTCGGTTGACTTTATCGCCGACTCCTAACATGACATTCATCATAGCAGTTGAAAGCGAGACTCCTAATATAACAGTAAAAGCGATCATTAACATTTTACTTTTTTGACGGATTAGAGTTTTCGTTACCATTCGCCAGAACATTTTTATATATTTATGCCTCTTTTCTTGTAAAAATTTTCCCCACGCACATAATTATTTAAATCTCTTCTCGTGAGCTTCTAAAACTTTTACGTCTATAAAAATTTTGCCTTCTTTTATCTCATAATCAAACGGGATCGGATTACAGCCGCCTTTAAAGCCTATAGTGTTTTTATTCATGACTACATCACAGCGTTTGCAAATGACTTCTTCATCGCCTCGTTCAAAATATCCAGCAATCCCGCATATCTCGCAAGCGTCAAGACCGACTCCGTAAGCAGTCCCGGCAGGTTTCTTTACAGCTAGAAATCTAACATCATAGCCGCCCGGTGTTACATATGAGAATTTATGCAAATGACCGTCTGAAATATTTTCAAGTTTTATAGTAATTATTCCGTCTGATATGTCATAGGGCTCGGGCTGAATCTCAACGGGGGGCTTTGTGTCATAATAGTGCAAAATTGTAACAACAAAAATTGCTAGAGTTCCGAAAACTGCAAGACTCATAGACCACCGGCGGGAATCCCGTAATCTTGCTTTTTCCTTGCGTAATAGAGCCTTATTCGGGAATGAGTGAGACGGCCTTAAATGCGTTAAAATCACAAATAATAACATCGCAGCAGCGAGTCCCAGTTCAGCAAATAAAAACGCGTTAGGATTCGAATTATGCCAAATCATTACGTCAAAAACTGAAATATTCATGAATGAGTCAGAAATTTTTAATAACTTCAATTTTTGTAATGCAACTATAGAGGCCGCTATATACTCAAGAGCAAATATAATTATTGATGCAAGCATAAAAATATAACTCTGAGTCGCTGTATTCAAAGATTTATGGACTTCATAACCGCCTAAAATTATTAACAAGCATAAAATTATTCCCAGTGAATAACCTAGAGCGCGTAAAATTGAATTAGTGCTTATACCTGCCTCACCGAAATAAATAAATTCCCGCGTAAATTGCAATATCGGCGGCAATAAATATATAAACGCTGTGAAAATCAAGAGCGATAATATTACAAGATTTACAAGCCATAAAATTTTTTGCCTGAATAAAGCAGTCAAACTCGTAGAAATTATAGAAATTATAGCAAGACAAGCAAGACTCACTACTAAACGGCGATTAAAAGCTATCAAAATTAAATTCATGCCTCTAGGATCATATAAACGCACTGCAAAGACTAAAGCACCCGCAATTATTCCCAGCAATGACGCTAAAATCACAAATTTTCTCCGTGAAAAACTATATATAATGCCTAACATAAAAGCAAAGGCCGCTAAATGATCAGTAACGGCTACAAGATATTTTAAAATTTTCCATTCCTCCTTAATACATAAATTCGGGAGACTCTGAATCGTCAAAGCCTCCCATTTAAATTTTTATGAAATTATGCGCGATATTTTATTATTGCAGCTGCTCCCCTGTGTAATTCCAATCAAATACTACTGTATATGTCTGGAAGAAATTTTTTGCGTTTTCTTTCGCAGGGACACCTGTCTCCGGGTCAGTGTGAAGTAAATAATCAGTCGGAGGCTCAATTATAAATTTCAGCTTGTAAACTCCAACGGGAAGCCCCTTTTTAATATTTGCTCCATAGTGAGGGCCGTCGTCTGCGTTCATGGGCATGAATGAGCCGTCCATTACAACTTTACCGTCAATTTTTGCGATCTCATATTTTACTGTGAGATATGCCGGCCAAATGTCTTCACCGTTTCCAAATCCATAAGCAACCGCATCAGCTGGCTTCAAATGAATATCTGCCTCTAAATGCATGTCTGAGTCTTCCTTTGAAGGATTCTTACCTGCAGGGTACATATCTACAGCCTGAAAATATACTGCTGCTACGTTATAGGGGCCGACCTGAGTTTCACCGATGGGGATTTCTTCAAAACCTACTTCACCGGGCTTGACTGATACGGCAGTTGCTCCGAAAGCTGCTGCACTGAATGCAAGTGTTAATATCATTACAGCGAGAATTAATTTTTTCATTATAAATATTTCCTCCTACTTAAAAAATTTTTATAAACTTCCCTAGTCAGCTAGCATGACGGGGTTATTTATCAGTTTTCTTTTTCCTGAAAATGTGCGGGATCATTATCCATACTGCGGCGATTACGAGCATTATTTGAGGTATCAAAGTCTCGGCACGGTCATAAATGCTCAAAATCTCAATGGAAAATCCATTCATAGCGGGAATTACTGTTCGGCCAGTTATAACGTCGGCTTCTGTGAGTTCGACGACTCCTTTACCCATGAAAGAAATACACATCAAGAATAATAATATACTCGTGAACATGAAAAACGCTCTCAAAGGTAATTTCACGCTGAAATATCTAAATGCTACCCAGACGGCAATTAATACGAGAATCCCCGCGCCGATTCCATAAGCTATATAAGCAGGGTTACTCATTCCGCCGGTGAAAGCTGCCGAGTAAAATAATATCAATTCCGCGCCCTCACGCATGACAGCAATAAATGCCGCAAAAATTAATGTCCACTGACTTTTTGAGTCGATTGATTGCTGAACTTTTCCGCTAATATAATTCTCCCATGCGATATTATCAGCCTTTGAAAGCATCCAGTTACTGACATAAAATAATACTGCGACCGCTAAAAACATAGTCCAGCCCTCTAATAATTCACGAGCGACTCCGCTTTGTTCTCCCATTAAAGTATCAAGAGCCCACGCAAGAATTACACTCGCGATTATTGCCGCAAATGAGCCTAGATAAACTCCTTTGAGCATGTTTTTATTTCCTGTCTTAATTAAGTACGCAACTATAGCAACTATTACGAGTATAGCCTCGAGTCCTTCACGAACTAACAAGCCGAATGCAGTCAAGAATGTCAGCCAATCCCTATTAACTGGCGCGCGTTTTTCTTGTGATTCTGTCTGAGGCTGAGTCGGAGTCTCAGCAACTTTTACAGGTTCATTAACAACTCCCGCTATCTCAGGTCTTGGCACTTTTGTATCTGCGTAAATTGCAAGTCCCACCGAGTCAGGATCGCTGATTTCTGCTTTCCCGTCTAATACCATTGAATCTTTATAGACTTTTATTTTCAAGTCTTCAATTTGCTGAATCAATAAATTTTTTTCTTTTTCCTGATTGCCTAATAAGACGTGCTTTATATCTCTAAATTGTCCCTCGATGTGATTGACTCTTGCTGCCGAGATTGCATACATTACAGTGCTCTCGACTCCCTGAACCTCATAATATTTAAAATATGCGTCGTTCACATTCGTATAAGCGTCTTTGTATTTATCGGCCTTGACGTTCTCAATCGCTGAGTTAAATTCAAGTGCCATGTCAGCAGCTACTCCCCGCCAATCTTCATAACGTTTTTTCTTTTTAGCGGCTTGAGATTCATTCACACTAGAAAAAATTAGCGCACAAATCACAAGCACAAGCAAAAATGCTCGTTTATTCCTGAACAATTAAGTCAATCTCCTTATTGTTGAAAAATTTTATTATGTGTCAAACTTTTTTATTTGATAAAAATTTTAGCAGTGATTAATTTACCAGTCAAGAAATTTTGTTAATGCAAGCAAACTTTACAATAAAATTATTTTCCTGCCTTCAAGTGAAAGAGTCGCGTTAACTCTGAAATTTAGCATGTCTTGATTTAACTTAAATGAAGGCTCATAAAGTTTTATAGATTCGAGTCCCTTTGTGCGAATTCCAGCAAGTGAAAAAATTTTTTTAAGCCGCAAATTTCGTGTAGTGCCTCTTATTGTGCCGGGATTGTCAATTATTACTCGTGCAGGCCGTGAATTTATTGTGATATTTATATGAGTGTCAATATTATAATCAGAGTGAAGGAGCGAATTTATAAATATTTCTCTGAAAGAGTCTGCGCACCTGTCAGAAAGTTTTAAAGTCAGTCTAGGCAAAATTTCAGAATAAGCACGCCAGATATTTTTTGATTCAAGTGATATTATTTGCGATTTATTATGTAATTCAGCGCGGATACTCAAACAATCACCGAACATCAAAGCCCCCGCAAAAGTTAAATACTTCCCTGAATAAATGAAAGTTTTACGCAAAAAATTTTGATGATTCAAAGATTTATACTCATCATGAGATTTTATTATAATACGGCGAAAATTTTTAATAGATTCGTCATCGAGCGAAAAATTATAAACTGGGAAGTCATCGCGCGAGAATTCCAAAGAGTCAGCGGCCATTAACGAGCTGTAAAATTTGCTTGAGATTAAATTAATTCCTTCAACGCGTCGGAAAATTTTTTTATTGAGATTTTGCGGTTTATCGTGCCAAGAAAGGCTATTTACTGGGAAGATTATAATTTTTGCAGGCGAGTCAAAGATTTGCGAGTCAGGCCTAAAAATTTTTATATTCTCGTCGAGTCCTGAAATTATTATATTTTCCTGTGAGTCAATTTCTGCACCTGCGACAATCCAACCGCCTAAACTATTTGCGAGCGCGTTTACAGACTCAGGGATTTTATTAAGTTCATCGCCGCGTAAAAATTGCCTGTCTTGATTCGCGGTTTGTTGTAGGAAGTCTGCAAAACTTGAAAATTTCTCGCTCACAAAAAATACACTCCTTCAGCGCATATTATAGTGTATTTGTTTTTACGAAAGGCGGCGGATA
>CAJOEQ010000071.1 GCA_905233515.1 uncultured Synergistales bacterium | reverse complement strand
AGCCGTGGCAGACTGAATCCCAGGGGAAAAATTCTGATAATGAATACGCAAATTATAAAAAATTTATTGAGAATATATTTTCTAATCCTCTTAAAAGATGCAGCAAAGGAGGATGGGCGTATATTTATACTTTATGGCTTATGGAACATGATTTGACATATTTTACATATGTACTAAATAGAATTTATAGATATATAAATCATCCTTTTAATATTATTCACAAGTTTAATATTTTCAAGCAGCGAGTAACAAAAAAGAAAACTCTTGAAGAATTCTTTAATGACTAAGGAGAAAAATTTTTATAGTGAACAGAAAATTTAAATCACAGCAAAATTTAACAAGTTTAACAGATTTATTTTTATCAAAGCGGAAATTATCCCCTGACTCTCTACGCAAAATAAAACCCGTTGAGAGCTGGAAAATTTCATCAACAAATGATATTCATATCGTAAAGCCCCGTAAACCTGAATGATTACCCGGCCAGCAAAGAGCAGTCGAGGCTATGGAATTCGGACTCGCTGTAAATGGACGAGGTTATAATATTTTCTTAGTGGGTCAGCCCGGCAGCGGTCGAACTAGTTACGCTCTTGAAAGATTACAGAGTAAAGCCCAGACTCTTCCTGCTCCTGATGACTGGCTTTATTTGTATAATTTCGATAAGCCCGGTGAACCCCTCGCCGTCTCAGTCCCTGCAGGTAAAGGGCAAAAATTAGCTGATGACCTCGAAGAATTGCTAAAAGATTTAAAGATTACTATCAGCAAAGCATTTGAACAGAGTCAATATGAAGACGCAAAAGCCTCTCACGTGAAAAAATTTCAGGAAAAAGCCGGCGCAATCATGGACAAATTAAAAGCTAAGGCCGCTAAAGATAAATTTTCACTCAAGAGAACGCCGCAAGGTTTTATTAATATTCCGTTAATTGCTGATAAAGACGAGAACGGCAAAAAAATAATCCGCGAAATGAAGCCCGAAGAGTACGAATCTCTTGACTCAGAACAGCAAAAAAAATTTCAGGAAGCCAGCGAGAAAATTTCTCAAAGGACTTTGCTGGGAATGCGTGAGATTCGCGACATGGAGAAGGCACTTAAGGACAAATTAAGCAAGTTAGAGGCCGAAATTTGCAGAGCTGCTATAACTCCGTCAATGAATGAAATTTGCGAAAAATACTCAGGCAATGAGCAATTATTAAACTGGTTCGCAAAAATGTCAGATGACGTAATAGAAAATTTCGGAGCTTTTGTTACTGCTGCACGTGAAGAAAATGCAGAAGTCGATTTTACACGCTATCAAGCAAATTTATTTGTCAGCAATGACCCCTCAAAAGGTGCGCCGGTTATCTGGGAGACGAATCCCACGTATTATAATCTTTCAGGACGAGTCGAATATGAAAGCCATCAAGGTTATTTATATACTGATTTCAGGCGGATTTTAGCGGGAGCATTTCACAAAGCTAACGGAGGATTTCTAGTATTAGACGCTGAAAAAGTTTTAATGAATTTCATGGCATGGGAATCAATCAAGCGAATTTTGCGGACTGGTGAGGCTGCTATTGAGAATTTAGGTGAACAATACGGCGCGCTCCCTGTTGCGTCATTAAGGCCGGCTCCCATAAAAATGGACTTGAAAATTATAATGACTGGGACTCCGTATATTTATGAGTTATTGCAGTATTATGACGCTGAATTCAGCAAAATTTTCAAGATCAAAGCAAGTTTTGATGTCGATATGCCACGTAATATAGCAAGTGAAAAGCGTATGGCAAAATATATCGCTGAAGTTATCAAGCGCGAAAACTTGAAACCTTTTGACTCGTCGGCACTGTCTGAAATTATAGAGTGGTCAAGCCGTGAAGCTGAAGATCAAAATTTGCTCTCTATTGATGTCGGACATTTGCGGGAATTATTAATCGAGTCTAATGCGTGGGCAGATATTGCCGGTAAAAATTCGGAATTCGTAACGCGTGAACATGTAATTAAAGCAATTGAGCATAAACAGTACAGAACAGGACTCTATCATGATAAATTATTGCGTGCTTTCGGCGATGGGATTTTCAGAATCGACACCGACGGCGAGTCAATCGGACAAATTAACGGCTTATCAGTGATTGATTTAAATGATTCGAGATTCGGCCACCCTTCACGAATAACTGCAAATGTTTTCATGGGTCAAGAAGGAGTCGTAAATATCGAACGTGAAGTAAAAATGACCGGCCCTATACATAATAAAGGCTTGATGATTCTTTCTAGTTATTTAGGCCGCAAATATGCTCAAGATATGCCCTTGAGTCTAAGTGCTCACATAACATTTGAACAGAATTATTCAGGCATTGAAGGAGACAGCGCGTCATCAACTGAGTTATATTGTTTGCTCTCTGCTTTATCGGGTTTGCCGTTAAAACAGGGAATCGCTGTAACCGGCTCAGTAGATCAATTCGGAAATGTTCAGCCTATAGGGGGAGTCAATGAGAAAATAGAAGGCTTCTTTGAGTTTTGCAAGCTCACAGGCTTAACAGGAAATCAGGGCGTTATGATTCCTGAGTCAAATATCAGGCACTTAATGCTAAATCCTGAAGTTATTAATGCAGTCCGAGACAAAAAATTTTCTATCTGGGCAGTTAAGACTATTGATGAAGGCATTGAGCTTTTAACCGGAGTTCGTGCAGGTCGTCAGAAAAAAAACGGCTCATACAGTGATGATACTGTTCACGGACTCGTGAAAGCAAGACTCAAGAAAATGCTCGGTGACAGCATTAGGCTTGAAAAGAAATTCGGGCGTGATGTCAGAAAGAAACGCAAGAAAACTCAAACGCCTGACTCAAACTCTGAGCAATCACAGAATCAAGAATAATATTTTATTTAAATTTAAATGGAACATATAAGCAAAATTTTTTACACTCTTGATAAACTGGAAGAAATCTATCACAATGAAGCCTGCCCGCCTGAACTTGGACATGATGAGCCTTTAGACGGGCTGATTTTGACTGTTTTATCACAGAATACTAATGACAAGAATCGCGACGCAGCATTTACACAGCTAAAAAATTTATATCCAACTTGGCCGGAAGTCGTGAAAGCAGGCACAAAGAATCTCGAACAAGCAATCAAGACAGCGGGGCTCGGTCCTACTAAGGCAGCAAGAATTATAGAGATCTTGAATAAAATTTTTATAGACTTTGGCGAATACTCAATCAAGAAACTTGCGAAATTAAATTTTCATGACATGCGAAAATATTTGCGTGCTTTACCCGGAGTCGGTGCTAAGACTGTAAATTGCGTGATGTTATTTGATTTCAAATTGCCCGCGTTCCCTGTTGATACTCACATAACAAGAATTATTAAGCGTCTTGATATTATGCCGGAAAATTCATCACCTGAAGATATTTCGCGCTTTCTTGAGTTAATCATACCTGATGAAAGATGTCTGGGCGGTCATGTGAATATAATCGAACACGGTCGGAAAATTTGCCACTCTCGCAAGCCTGATTGTAAAAATTGCGTTCTCGCTGAAATTTGCCCGAGTTTATATTAAAATTGTTGCGTTATTTTATGAAAGTATTATAGAAGGGAGAATTATTTAACATGTATGAAGCAATACAAGCTAATAAAGATACATGGTGGGTAGGAGTAAATGATCATGAGACAGATTTATTTGAGTCATTATGGCCGCTGCCTCAAGGAGTCGCATATAATGCATATCTCGTAAACGGCACAAATGCAGCTGCAGCTATTGACACAGTAAAAGGGCCTTGGCTCGATGAATATATTAATAAATTGACTCAGGCACTCAACGGGAGGGCGTTAAATTATCTCGTAATTAATCACATGGAACCCGATCACGCCGGTTTAATTGCCCAGTTAAAAACAAAATGGCCTGCTTTAAAATTTATCGGGAATGCTAAGACTATGCCGTTACTCAAAGGCTATCACGGAATCGAAGACGATATTATAACAGTGAAAGACGGCGATACTCTCGATTTAGGCGGGCATATTCTGAAATTTGCTACAGTCCCTATGCTTCATTGGCCTGAAAGTATGGTAACTTTTGACGCGTCAACGGGCGTATTATTCTCTAATGACTCATTCGGAGGATTCGGAGCTCATGAGGGAGGAATCTTTGACGACGAAAAAAATAAATCGCGCTGGGAAGATGAAATGTTGAGATATTACGCCGCAATCGTAGCAAAATATTCAAACATGGTGCAGGGAGCATTAAGAAAACTCGGCACTCTTGAAATAAAAAATATATTCCCGTCTCATGGGACTCTATTCAGAGAAGATATTAAGCAAGTTATAAATCTTTATGACAAATGGAGCAGGCAGGAAGGCGAACAGGGTGCAGTCGTTGTATACGGCTCAATGTACGGAAATACAAGGCGAATGGCTGAAGCTGTTTGTGCAGGTTTGAGCGGCGCAAAAATTAAAGATGTCAGATTATATGATGTCTCAAGAGCTGATATTTCTTGTATTTTGCGTGATATTTGGCGTTATAAGGCTCTTGCTTTGTTAGCTTGCACTTATAACACGGTATTATTCCCGCCGATGGATGCTCTTTGCTCGAAATTATTAAATCGCACTCCTAAGAATAAATTTTTAGGTATTGCAGGCTCTTACAGCTGGAGCAAGGGAGCTTTAACAGCTTTGCAGGTTTTTGCTGAAAAAATTAAACTCGCAAAAATTGACCCAGAAATTGAAGTATTTACATCGCCGACTCCTGAAGATCTGCAAAAATGCTTTGAACTCGGCTTAAATTTAGGTGAAGCAATCTCATGAGCGAATATGTAACAAGGCCTAAGAGATTTAATGACTTATGGCTGACTGAATACAGCACTGATAATTTGACTCTTTCACTCAAAATTAAAGAATATATACACTCAGAGAAGACTCAATATCAGGAATTATTAATCGCTGACACCTACGAATACGGGCGGGCTATGATGTTAGACGGAGCTTTTCAATTAACGGAGAAGGACGAATTTTGTTACTCTGAAATGATGGCTCATGTTCCGTTATGTGCGCATAAGAATCCCGAAAAAGTTTTAATTATCGGCGGCGGCGATGGTGCTATTATGCGTGAGGTCTTAAAACATGACTGCGTTAAAAAATGTACGTTAATTGACATTGACTCAAGAGTCGTAGAATGCTCAAAAAAATATTTGCCTTTTGCCGGATGTTCATTCAGTGATTCAAGATCAGATTTTAAATGTATGGACGCAATGAAATTTATTAGCGAGACTTCAGAAAAATTTGACGTTGTTATTATTGACAGCACTGATCCTGTAGATTTTGCGGCGGGATTATTTCAATCTGGATTCTATAATGACGTAAAAAGAGTCATGACTCCTGACGCAATGATGAGCGAATTGACCGAGTCCCCGTTTACTGATCAAGATTTAATGCAGCAGGCTTTACGAGAAATGAGAAAAGTTTTTCCGCTTGTAAAACTTTACTGGGGAGTCGTTCCGACTTATCCTTCAGGAATGTGGACATATGGACTCGCTTCAATGAATAATAATAATGACCCGGCCAAGCCGTTAAGAAGTGTTAATAATACGCGATATTATACGAGTGAAATTCATAAATCATCGTTTATATT
>CAJOEQ010000070.1 GCA_905233515.1 uncultured Synergistales bacterium | reverse complement strand
ACAAATGACTCCCGCAAAATCTCGCAAAATAATCAGCCTGAACGCTCAAATAATAATAATCGAGTCGAATCACATTCAAATTTTCAGGCATTTTTTGAAGGAGTCTTAACGAGCCGCCGCACTCTCTCGCAAAATTCGCCGAGTCCTTTAAATTTACGCGCTAATCTTGAATTCACACCGAGTGCAAATTTACGTGATGGAGTCGTTAATGTAATCCGCTTTATTCGCGCCGATGGAGTCCAGAAAGCAAATATCGTGATTGACCCTCCCGCACTTGGCCGAATCAGCGTTGAATTATCTTCTAATTCGTCAGGAGTCGAGGCTTCTATTAAAGTAGCAAGTGAACAAATCCGACAATTAGTGCAAGACCAATTAAATCAGCTTCGTATGAATTTATCACAGCAGGGCGTTCAAGTTACAAATTTTACAGTCGACGTTCAGCAGGATAATCAACAGGGACAAGGCCAGAATCAAAATAATAATCCCTACTATAACGCATTTAACGGAGCTGAAGACGATTCAGATTTAGAGACTGAAGAATTTAGAATCGATCTTGAAGACGGCTTGCTTTACTGGGTAGCATAAATTTTTTACGAGGGAGAATTTAAAAATGGCTGTAACAGACGTTAATAATTATACAAATTTAGCAAATATATCAACAAGCACAACTACGGCGGCAACTTCTACGAGTTCAACAAGTGCTGTAACGACTGCGACAAATGATTTAGGCAAAGACGCTTTCTTGAAATTATTGATTGCCGAATTATCAAATCAAGATCCGCTAAATCCTATGGAAGACAGGGAATTTATTTCACAAATGGCGACATTCTCAAGCCTCGAACAAATGCAAAACATGAATAGTACTCTAAATTCTATAGCAGAAGTAAATAAATTCTCAGCAGCAAATTATGTCGGGAAGGCTGTAGCTTTCACAAATGATGACGGCAAACAAGTGGCCGCGCTCGTTAATGCTGTATGGTTCGACAACGGCAAAACAATTCTTGACACTACAGAAGGCGAAATCGCACTTGAAAAAGTTGAGGGAATTTCTGATATAAGCTAATATAAGCTAAAAAAATTTTTCCGCTCTCATGGATGAGAACGACGAGGCAAGGCAGGAAGGACGCCCGCCAAATTATAAAATTTATAACTAAGAAGGAGAATATAACATGTTAAGATCTTTATTTACAGCTGTAACGGGTGTTCGTGCTCATCAGACCATGCTCGACGTTACCGGAAATAATATAGCAAACGCAAACACTACAGGATTCAAGAAAGATTTTACAATTTTTGCCGATATGATGTATCAGGCACAAAAATACGCGTCAGGTGCAGGAGATACACGCGGCGGAGTTAACCCGGCTCAGGTCGGACTCGGAGTCAGCGTTTCAGCAATTGAGACAATTCACACTCAAGGTTCAGCGTCTTACACTGGCAACCCTTCAGATATGATGATTCAAGGAAGGGGCTTTTTTGTTTACAGGAGCGGCACACAAACTTATTACAGCAGATCGGGCGCAACTGTTTTAGACGCAAACAGCGATTTAGTTCAGGCCGGTACAGGTAATTATTTACAGGGCTATAAAATTTCAGAAGACCCGCTTGACCCGACTCAATACGTGAGAGCAAGCGACTTAAGCAACGTTAATATACAATTAGGCAAAAAAATCGAACCTAAGGCAACATCTGAAGTAAGATTCCAGTGTAATTTAGACAGTAGATCAAATGCTTATTTGCCATACGGTTATCCTGACTTGCCATTTAACACGCGTGCAGGTTTATCAAAGAATGACCCATCAGGTACAGCGAAAGTTTCATTTGGCGGCGATGATTTTGATCTCAGCTTCAATACAGCTTTAACTACTGGTTCTACCGGCACGGGTTATTTAACAATTACTTTTGATGATGGTGTTACAAACCCGGCACCGACTATTGTATTTGATATGATTGGCATAAACGATGATGGGACTCCGGTTTTAGATATAACGAATACTCCTAACAATCCTATAACGTTAGGGCCAAGCGGAACTAATTCATATAATATACTTTATGATGATGATACAGGACTGCTCAAACTTCAGGATGCTACTACAAATGAAGTAGTTTTTCAGAACAACCTTAAAATAGGCATGAATTATAAATCTTTCTCAGTTACTGATACTACACAAAGTCCCAAAATTACATATCCTATAATTGCTGAATTCAATGAAGCAGTTGTTACTAACGGTTCGGCTTCTGAGTTAGCACAAACAGGCGCAACACTCACAATGTGGTGGGAAGATCCTGCTGCTCCCGGTTCTGTAAACCAAATGCAGGCGCAAGTATATTTTAACCCGGATGGAACTTTTGCATCTGTAAATCCTATAACAGGTACTTTTCCGGGACCTTTCAATGCTACTTCTTTAATAATAGAACCTTCAGATAACGGCCAGTATTTAGAGATTAAGCAGGCTAAAGATCCTACTAATCCCACCAATTTCCAAAACGTGTCACAAATAAATATCGGCGGTTATCATGCAACAAAGACTACAATTTATGACTCGCTCGGCAATCAACACACACTTGAAGTTAATTTCAAGAAAGATACTAAAGAAAACCGCTGGCGTTGGGAGGCATTCCTTGTTAATGACGATGCTGAAATTGAATATAACGTAGGAATCCCTAATCCTAATTGCGGCGAAATCGAATTTAACGGCGACGGAACTATTAATAACGTAGTCAGCAGCGACGGCACAAGGCATTCAGTATCAGACGGCGAAAATGTTTACATGGAAATTGATATTCCCTTCAGCTTAGACGGTACAGAGAACAGCAGCAGTGTTATTCTTAACTTCGGCGGAGGAATTGGCAAAAACGCGGGCGATACTCTTAACGGAGTAACTCAATTTGCTTCAGAGACTACAACAAAGGCCGTATATCAAGACGGTTATCCTATGGGAGTCCTTGAAAATTATTCAATCGGTCAAGACGGAACTATAACCGGAGCATACTCAAACGGGAAAAATATTCCGTTATATAGAGTCGCAATTGCAACTTTCGCAAATGAACAGGGACTCGAGAAAATCGGCGATACAATGTTCCGCGAGACTGTGAACTCAGGCACGGCAAATATTGACCCCGCACAAGTCAACGGAAAAGGTACAATAATCTCGCAGACTTTGGAAATGTCAAATGTCGACTTAACAGAAGAATTTACGCATTTAATCATCGCACAAAGAGGATTCCAAGCAAATACGCGCGTTATTACTACGAGCGATCAGATTTTAGAAGAAGTTGTAAATCTCAAGAGATAATTTTTTCTTGAATAATTATAAAATTTTGCTCCTGACTATTTATAAAAGTCGGGAGTTTTTTTTACACTTTTTTTGCTATACTTGACACAATAAATTTATTAATTCAACAGGAGAATATATAATCATGAGTAACTCATTTGAAACTAGGCTCTCAAAGTATTATGACGAGCTTAAATGGCTGTATTATGAGCTTTACGGCAGCGACAAACAAGCATTTGATTATTTCTGTTCAATGCTCCGTAAATGCTGGGTAGAACGCAATGACCAGTTAAAAGAATTAGACGATGCCCGCGAAATTATACCGAACTGGTACGCAAATAATGATATTCTCGGCATGATGATGTACTCTGAGTGCTTTGGCAAAACTTTACAAGGCATAAAATCTCACATTGATTATATTCAAGAATGCGGAGTAACTTATTTGCATTTAATGCCATTACTTGACAGCCCCGAGGGACGCAGCGACGGCGGTTATGCAGTGTCAAATTTCAGGAAAGTTAGACCGGATTTAGGCACAATTGAAGATTTAGCAGACTTGGCCGCAAAATGTCATTCACTGGGAATTAGTGTATGCTTAGATTTCGTAATGAATCACACGAGCGAGGATCACGAATGGGCAAAACGAGCAAGACAGGGCGAGAAAGAATTTCAAGACCGTTATTTTTTCTTTGACAACTGGGAGATCCCGAATCAATTCGAGAAAAATTTGCCTGAAGTCTTCCCTACAACAGCACCGGGCAATTTCACTTATTGTCAAGAGGCGGGCAAGGTCGTAATGACAACTTTTTATCCCTATCAGTGGGATTTGAATTATCGCAATCCAGTTGTGTTTAACGACATGACGGAAAATATGCTATTTTTATGTAATCAGGGCGTTGATATTATAAGACTTGACGCTGTGCCTTATATCTGGAAAACTTTAGGGACTAACTGCCGAAATCTCCCGCAAGTTCATACTTTAGTAAGAATTATGAGAATGGCCGCTGAAATAGTTTGTCCGGGGACTCTTTTACTCGGTGAAGTAGTTATGGAGCCTTCAAAAGTTGTACCGTATTTCGGAACAGTCGCAAAACCTGAGTGCAATATGCTTTATAACGTTACTACGATGGCTACGACTTGGCACACAGTAGCTACAAAAGATACACGCCTAATGAAACATCAATTAGCGAGCGTCTTTGCATTGCCTAAAGAATATGTATTCTTGAATTATTTGCGCTGTCATGATGATATAGGCTGGGGGCTTGATTATGATTTCTTGAGACAATTCGGAATTGATGAAATAGCTCACAAGAAATTTTTAAATGATTACTTCAAAGGCGATTTCAAGAATTCACCTTCACGCGGAGAAACTTATAACGATGCGCCCGAACTCGGTGACGCTAGAATGTGCGGTACAACTGCATCACTTTGCGGACTCGAGTCAGCAAATAAGGACATGGCTATAAAACTTGATTTAATGCTGCATGCTTTCTTATTCACACAAAGCGGGATTCCAGTTTTATACAGCGGCGACGAAATAGGACAGCTCAACGACTACACATATCACAATGACCCGAAAAAAGCAGAAGACAGCCGTTATATTCACCGAGGGGCGTTCATATGGGAGAATGCAGCAAAACGCAACGACATGAATACACCGGAGGGCAAAATTTTCAACGGCATAAAAACTTTAATGGGCTTGCGAGATACTTTATCAGTATTCTTGAATTCGGCAGATACGTGGCTGATTGAGACTAATAATGATCATGTTTTAGGAATTGGCCGCTATTACGGTGAGAAGACTAAGAAAGAAAAAATGTTAGCTTTCTTTAACTTCAGCGATGAGACTCAATTTATTTCAACGAGTGAAAATCTCGGCGGAATCTTCAAATATCATAATATGATAACTGGTGAGGCTTTCAAGAATTACGGCACGGGACAAATAAAGCTCGACGGATTCGGATTCTTATGGCTGCTTGCTGAATTATAATAAATAAAAATCTCCGGGAGTTTGTGATAATTCCCGGAGTAAATTTTCCCGCGCTATTCTACTTTTATTTTTTCGCCGGACTCGTCTTCTTCAGGAGAATCTAACAAAATTTCTATCTCGTCGCCTTCTAAGTCCGGTGCTTTTAGTTCTACTTCGTCAAGTTCGGCAATTTCCGGCAATTCTTCGTGAGATTCTGGAGTTTCCGGCGATTCCTGTGATTCTGACTCTGTTGACTCGCTTGACTCAATTTCTTAATCTCTGTTACTTCATCAGCGGGCAAAATTAAAACCGGCTCTTCAGTGATTGACTCCTCGAGTCCGTCTAAATTATCAAGATCATCAAGCGGCTTAATATCCGGTAATTCGTCGGAGTCGTCCGTCTCATCAAGAATAGAAATAGGCGCAAGTTCTTCGGATTCTGATTCGATCTCGTTATCATCGTGTGAAGGCTCTTCAAGTATAATTACTTCTTCGGGCGTATCTTCTTCAACTTCAGGAATTAGGGGAGCGGCGGATTCTTCTTGTATTGGCTCTAATGTTTCTAAAGTTTCTAGAGTCTCTAGAGTCTCAAGCGCGGGCTCTGATTCTAATTCTTCCGGGATTTCCGGCAAATTTTCGTTTTCTTCAGGAGCTATTAATTCAGGCTCTGACTCTGATTCTGATTCTGACTCTAATAAATCTGACTCGTTTTCGTCGAATTCTTCTGATGGGATTTCTTCAAAGACTAAATTATCAGCCCCATGTACTTCTAACATTTCCGGCTCATCCTGTGAAAATTCTTCAGTTATTGACTCGATTTCCGGTGCTGGCTCGCTTTCAGGTTCGGGAGTCGGCTCTGACTCTTGCTCTTCTTCCTGTACGACTTCTAAGGGTTCAGGCGTTAAATTTTCGTCGGGAATTCCTGAAATAATATTATTTTCCTGTAAATCCTCGTGTGATTCAGGAATTGAATCGCTTGAAATCGTAATAGTCTCATCGACGGGCAAATCTTCAAATTCTTTGCTATTCTGTAAAACAGGCACAAAGACAGCTATAATTCTTGAATTCTTATTCTTGGCCGCAGCGTCGTTGATTGCCTTCATAACTTCATTATACAGCCATGAATGATGCTCGGCACTGGGTAAAACTTGAACGGACTCAACTTTAGGAGTTTTCTTTGTTTTGCTCAAGAATCTACTTTCATCGAGGCCGCCCTCTGATTTAGATTTAGCTTTAGGCTTGCGAATAATAGGCGTTCTGAAGTCTTCAATCTTTGGGAGTTCTACGTCTTCGCCCTGTTCACGCCGCCATTCTGCATCATGTTTTTCCATGAGAAATTTTATATTCTCAATGCCTCTGTTAAACATTCTCATTATTTAGACTCGGCCTCCTTTCTCCATACGTCGTCAATTTCTGAATCTTTCGCACCGCTGCTTAATTTTTCGCCTGCAAGTTCGACTTTATCAAATAATTTTTCGTAGGGCTTTCTTGCTAATGCCGACATTCCCGTTGACCAGATATGACCGAGCGTTATATTATACGGGATTTTTTTGTGAAGTCCTATATCTGCTGCTACGGGGTAATTTGCTTCTTGTATAATTTGATTCGCGATTTTTGCCATCGCTGAGTCATCATAACCGATTTTCACAAGTGGTAACTGCGCGCGCCCTTTTCCGATTTTCGCCGCGTTTGAATAAGTTACGGCCAAATTTGAAAGCGAGAAAAAATCCGGTCTTACTGGTATTACCATAATATCAGAAAATTTCATAGCAAGATCTGACTCTTCTCCCAGTCTTGGCGGACAATCTATAACAATCCAGTCTTCCGGAGCTTCTGCGTCTGAGTCTTCTAGAGTCGATTTAATTCGTAAATCATCGTGGAAAAATTTTTTCATGAAATTTAGCGCGTCCGTGAAATTATGCGAAGGATCAAGATCAACGGCCAAGACTTTATTACGCCTGATTAGGGCAATTTCAGCGAGTATTATTGAAAGCGTTGACTTACCGACCCCGCCTTTACGGTTGAATACAGATACTGCAATTTTTGACATGTTGATTAACCACCTGAATCTATAAAATTTAAAATTTATTCTCACTTACTATTATATAATTATTCGCGAAATAATAAGCTCAAAATCGCATTTACTAAAATTTTTATCGCGCCTTTACTATTATAATAATTGACGCAAGCACAAATAAAATTCCGACTAAATTTGCAGCTCCTATTACTTCATTATATATAATAAAACCTGCAATCATTGCCGTAACTGGCTCAATCGAGGCTATAACAGGCGCGCGGCTGACATCGCGAATTTTGCCCAGTCCCATATAATAAAACAAATATGCTAGTGAAGTCGGTATTAATCCGTAAAGAAATCCCAGAGTCAAAATTTGTAAATACAAATAAAAATATCATCGCAAATAAATAACTATATGCGCTAATAATCATTGAGTCAGTCTTTTCACCCGCTAATTTGCCTATAACAGCTACCATCCCATAACCGAAGCCGGAATAAAGTCCCGCTAAAATTCCCAGCCAAGAAATATTATTATTCGCGAAATTTCCGCCCGTTACTGTCAAGATACAGCCGAGAATATTTAAAATCAGCGCAAAAATTTTCGTGCCTGAAAAATTTTCATGAAATAATATTTTGCAAGCTATGGCCGTGAATACCGGTGCGCTATACATGAGAACTGCCGCAGTTCCGACTCCGTTTAATTTTATTGATGTGCTGTAACAGATATTGAATACTCCGTGACAGATAAGCCCTAGCAATGCACATAAAAATATTACTCGCTTGTCAAGAATAAAAATTTTCTTCCCGTGTTTAATTGCTGAAATCGTAAACATTATCAAGAATGCGAACGACATACGCAAGAAACTCATAAATTGAACGCTCACACCCAGCGCGCTTAACTCGTTTACAAATATCCCGATTATGCCCCATAAGATTCCAGCTATAAAAATATATGTCATGATTTAGCGTTTCTTACCTTGATTGAAATCTCTTACTGCCTGAATGAATTTCATGACTTTGCGATAATCTTTCACTTTATTTGACTCAAGGCCTGAGCTTGCATTTACTCCGAATGGACTCGATGAGACTTGTAAAGCTGACACTATATTATCCGGAGTCAACCCGCCTGAAAGAAAATAATTTCTTCTGACTGAACCTAATAATGACCAGTCAAAAGTTTTGCCTGCGCCCGCTCCTCCTCCGTCAAGCATAATAAAATCTGCTGTTGAATACATTGCCCTATCTGCGTCTATTGGCTGAGAAATTTTTATAACTTTTATGATCGGACATCTTATATATTCCCGTAATGCTGCAACGTATTCGGCTGTCTCGTCGCCGTGTAACTGCACCATGTCAAGCCCAGCGATTTCTACGGCCATTGCTATAGTCTCAAGTGATGAGTTAGAGAATACTCCGACTGATTTAATACCGCGCTTTAATTTTGAACGTAAACTCCCGGCGTATTGAGGTGATATAAAATGTCTGTTGCGAGTCTCAAATACAAATCCTACATAATCCGGCATTAATTCGTTCATTATTCCTATTTCGATTTCACGGGTAATCCCGCAAATTTTTACTTTTGTCATGATAAAAGCTCCGTAATTATAATAAAATAAAAGCAGAGCCATTTTTTATAGCCCTGCTGAAATTATATCAGGTTAATTCAAGATTTATTATTTCACTAGCTGGACTTCAGGCTCAGAAGGAAGGCCAAATAACGGGATTATTCTATCAAGTCCCGTTAAAGTCAATAATAACATTGATAATACTGCAATCCACGCTAAATAATTATGCATAATCATATCTGTAATACTTACACTTGCCATCGGGTAAACTGCTTCAATAATTCCTACAAAGAAAGCTAAATAAACATGCCACGGGATTAACTGAGATCCGAAAACTCCCATAGCGTCGGCAAATGTCGCATTTCTCAAAGCTAATTTATACATGGCTTTGTCGCTGCCTTTTACGTTATTTACTGTTAAATTTCTGATTATGGGACTCATCGTAACAATTTGAGCCATCTCATCAGCAAGCGCGGCATTTCCTAGCAAACATAATAACCCATTTGCGAACATTAATTGTCTGACACTATAAACACATTTCATAACTATTTTTGCTATAGCGTCAAAAGCGTCCATTTTCGCCATGACTCCGCCGAATGCTCCGATCCATAACATCATGACTATAACCCAGCTGCCTGCATCTGCAAAACTTGACTGTACTAGATCTATAAATTTCATAATGTCTGTAACTGTTCCAGCGATATAACCGCAAATTAATGAGCCAAGAATACCAGCTCCCAAGCAAACAAGTGTATTAACTCCGATTGCTGCAAGAATTAACACGGCTATTAACGGAATTACCATATAATAAGGCACTCCGGCGCGGACTTGATTTAAAA
>CAJOEQ010000069.1 GCA_905233515.1 uncultured Synergistales bacterium | reverse complement strand
GGAATAAATAAATAATAAATTAAAAGCCTCATACACGAAATAATATCATGCATGAGGCCATAAATTTAGCTAAAATTTTTATTTACGAGTGCATAATTTAATCACTGCAGGCCAAATCGCTACAGTATAAATAAATTCAATAAAGCCGATCGCAAAATGTCCCCAGTGTGAACCGAGAGCAGTATTTAATGGAACTGTTATAAAGCTGTAAACGCTGCAAATGCTCATTCTGATAAAATAAAGCGGCACAAATCCAATTAACGCAACTAATAAACCGCCAAATTTAAAACCTGTTGACTCAAATTTTATAAATGTCTTCTCAATGAATCGTCCGATAACAAAGCCCGCTAACATTCCATCAGCTAAAAATGTATCATTCATCATTCTTTGAGGGTCAACGAGTAATGATCCGTCAGCTTTATAATCTAATGGGTAAGTCTTGTGAGTAATATAATAAATCGACGCAAAACTCAAAATCAGGCCAAGTAACAATAAAATATTTTCTCGTTCAGGGTGATTACTGCAATAAGCTATAATTTTCGCAGCTACCCATACAGAACATAAGCCGCAGACTGTTCCTACAACTACATCTTGAGGCGTGTGAACTCCCAGATAATTGCGTGAGAATGCAGTTACTAGAATCAAAAGCACAAAGAAACATGAAACTATTGCGGCACTCTTACGACATAACACAGCGAGTCCCCCGTAAATCGGTGATGACTGCATTGTATGACCGCTCGGGAATGAATATCCGCCCGCAGTCCTGATAGCGTCTCCAGCTGGTACAATTCTCGCGTCTCTTATCCATGGACGATAAGCGCAGACTGTTAATTTTATCAAGCCGTTAATGAACCAGCTTATGCAGAATGATACGTATAAAAATAAGCCGTTTTTCTTGTTAATGCACCAGTAAACAAGCACAGGAATCATCACTGCCCATGAGATGGCAAAAAATGATAATTGCTCAAGAAATTGATTCACGGCCTCGCTGTTAATTGCGTTTCTCAAGTCCTGAACCCATAATAAATAAGTAATGTCCATAAAATAAAGCTCCTTAACTTGTAAAAATATATTGCAAAAAAGTATTTTATCACAAATAAATAACGATATTTATTTATGAGGCACTAAGTCCAACAAGAGCGAAGACGCAACACTAAAATTAGGATTATTCGGCGATAAGAAATGAAGTTTTCCTGCTAAAGCTGCTCTATCTGGATATTCCGCGCTCATAGTTAAAATAAATTCGTTATCGTCTTGCTTCCCGTACCACATGTAAGAGCCGACCTTCTCAACAGTTACTGTTTTCTCGGGAATAATAACATTTTGATTCGTTACTCCGTATACTGGAAGATCACAATACGCAGAAATTTTATATTCAAATGTCTTCGCCGCAAAATCAGCATTCATAAATTCTAACATGAAATCATACAGCTTTATATTATAAATATCGGGGTCTGAGTTCGTAATTTGCAATACATTCCCATCTTGTAAGCTCACTACACCGCCGGCCTGCGTAACGTCCCACGAAGTATTATTAAATGCTGTTAAATCAATTTGCGCGCTCTCTGTTACTTTATTCAGACTGAAAATTGTATGAAGCCTCGTAATCGTCGTATCATTTCCGCTGTCAGCCAATAAAATCATTCGTGCATTTGACTCACTCTCAAGGATAAATACTCCTTTGAGTTCAGCGTCTCCGCTCTCAAATTCGAATCTGTAATAATTGCCGAAAACGTTAGCCACTTTTACAGGATCTTTTATGAACGTTATAGGCAGCATATAGCCGTCATCATTAAATTGTCTTGTCTCAAAATCAAAACTTAGTAATCCCATAGTGCCGAATCCGGAAAATTCCCCGCTCGTTTCATCGCCGTTAAATGCAAAGTCAGCAAAACTCTTAGAACTTGCGCCGGGATAAAGCATTAGAGATGACAAATTACCGATAACTGCAAATCCGCCCGACTTAGAGTCAAATGGTGTAGACTGCCAAGTGCTTTGATTCATGATAGAGTTAAAATCAAGTCTCCTGTTAGCCTGAAATTTAGTAGCTGTTGCATCAATGCTGATTGTAAGAATGTTAGAAAAATAAGCAAGGCTGCCTTTAATATTTAATTTATCAGAGTTATTATCATCACGAGTAACTGTGAAAGATCCATTTTGAGTCTTTACGATATATTCATCTTCTGTAGTTCCTAAGTCTATTGAAACATTTTCATTGTCAAATACTACAGGCAATATAAATAAATCGCTGCTCAAAACTGTGAAAGCTGAAAAATTTGCCGTGCCTGACTCAATATCAACTGACGAGAAATAAGCCCCGAAATTCAATAATGCTACATTGATGTTAGAGCCTTGACGTATCATATTTACTTTTGCGTCAGAAGTCGTGCTTGTCCATGCTCCATTAAAGAAAGCGTCTTTTATTGTCCCGTCGCACTTAATGAATGCTACACAACTAATATTTTGATTTGAAGCCGGTGATACGAAATTAACAGCTATTATCGCTAAATTTTCGCTTAAAAATGTTATTGTGAAGTCCTCACCGTCAGATGTTGCAGCGTACCAAGCATTATAGCCTAATTCTGTTATTTCGCCGTCGATTAATAAATCAAAGCTAACTTTTTGTAAGTCAGACGATTCTATATTACCAGTTAATAAATGATATTCGGCTGCAATTCTAAGATTTAAAGCGTCAAGTCCTACATTATTGAACATAATCTCAATTTTATCTATGTCTATAGGCTGACTTGTTGAGTCTTTAATTATTGCTCCCGTTGCTGAAGCGTCGTTTACTGTTGACCAAATTTTACCGTCTTGATCTTCAAGAGTATATATGCTCTCTTCGTCTTTCTTTTCGAGGGCGTGAACTGCTCTAGTTTCCGTGTAAAGATCTGAATCTTTCTCTATATAGCAGCTGATTAAATACGCTTTTGTCCCGTTGTCATCAATCATGAGAATACTTTTTGAGAAAATATAATCTTTGTCATTATTTCCGTCGTATTCGTTGTAAGTAATCTCGTAGATATTGCCGAAAAGATATTTAATTTCTGCGACTCCGTTATTAAACATAGGAATTACAGGAGCTTCTGCCTCGTTTCCGCTTGCCCATTCGTCATCATCGCGTAAAAAAGCAAATAATCCCATGTACGTTATTTCTGCAGTGTTATTAACTATATCAGATGAGTCAAATATAATATTTGTGAAGACTGCATCAATAGCTGTCATATCATCTATAAGCACTTTATCTGAAGGTACTTCTCCACCCGCAGGAGCTTCTGCAATATCTCCGCTCATATAAACAAATCCGCCGCCTGTAAATATTCCTTGTCTATATGGAGTCTGCCATGTGCCGTTAAGAAGTTCGTTAATTTGTTCTGGAGTCTTGGGAGTCTCATTAACTTTTGAAAGTGTTACAGTGATATACGCAATATATTGACCATCGCCCGCTAAATTAAAAATGCCTGTTAATATAATTTTAGGCGTTGAAGATGACTCATCAAGCGTCAATGTGTAGAGAAAATCAAGATCTTTATTAGACATTATCCACGTATTATATTCTAGTTCAGATGTTACAAGATCTACTTTTGTAGCCTCAAGAAGGAAAGGCAGAACAACTCTATCACTGGACATAACAGAAGCAGCCTCAAAATAAGCGATACCCCCTGAGCTAGTAACATCGACTGATGAGAAATTAGCCGCAAATTCTCTGATAGTTACATTAACTGTAGTTCCGTTTATGTCAGCAGAAATTGAATTATTTGCGCTCGTGTCAAGCCGCCAGCCGCCCGGGAGAACTGTATTAATATTAGAATCAGAATCAGAACCGCCCGGAATAAATGAGGAACTGCCGCCGCCGCAGCCCCCATTGATGACCGCAATAAATAATAACGCAGCCACTCCGCAAAAGGCCAAAAACTTACGACTAAATGAACTCATAAAAAAATTACACTCCTTACATAAATAATTAACAAGTTTTACAAGCGTACGCAATTATAGCACTAAAATTTAAGTATTTATACACAAGAAAAAAAAAAAGCCGGAGAAAATTTTGATTCTCCCCGACTGCTTAAAAATTTTATTGATTGATTAATATTTTATTTCTGTACCATAGTCCCAGCTAAAGAGACAAAATAATAATTCCCGTTAAATGGAACATTGAGATTTGCGGATAAAATCACGTGATAACCGCTGCCCATCTCGTCTTTTATTATAGTCAATATGAACTGGCTGTGATTTGCCTGCGCTATACCGTACCACATATTTACTCCAGCATCATAGACATCAACATTTCCACTGAATGGCAGATTCATTACATCGCTGCCCGACCTATGAAGAGTTATATTTGCGCTGAAGTCTATAGTGTTCGTTCCTATAGGCTGGCCGAATGTTACGTCAAAGCTGTCAAGTATAAGCTCCGGGTTATATTCGGTCATGTCGCTGAAACGCAGAGAATTATCGCCCGATACAAGGAATCCGCCCGTGTGTTCCTTTGTCCAGCTGGTACCGATCCATTGCCTTATATCCTGCTCTGAAGATGAAGTAAGCTTTGTGAGACTCAATAAAACATGCATCTTGAGTTCATTAGTTCCGAGTTTGTGATCAGCCTCAAGAATTAATTTCGACGACTTATCATCTGAAAGAACACATACACCCTTAATTCCCTGATCGCCCGAAGTAAAATCAAATCTATAGAAATTATTAAACATGTGCTGAACTGATAACGGCAAATTTAATAGAGTAAGAGGTATAGTTCCCGCTGAAGTGTTCATTATTCCGAAACCTGTTGCAGCTGCGTTATTGCTATCTCCCTTAAATGACAAACTCGCCATTGTTTGACCGGGGTTAGCTGCAATATAGGGATATTGTACTTGAGCATTAGGCATAACGACAAATCCCCCCGAATTCGCCGAGTCAGCAAGAGTCGTCTGCCACGTTGAGTCTTTCATGACTGAGTCAAAATCAACCGTTGCCGATTCATTATCTGATTTTGTAACTTCAGCGTCAATACTTATATTAAAGCCTAGAGACTCATATTTGATTACTCCGCTGAGATTTGCGCGCATTGTTCCATCTGAATCAGGTGAAAGTACTTGCACTGTGAAATTGCTTCCGTTTTCCGTTGTTACTTTATAAATTCCCGGAGTATCAGTACTATTTACATTAACGGGTACTCTATCATAGACCATAGGAGTAAATACATTATTGCCGGGGTTTAATGGATTATCAAAGGCTAGTAGAGAAACCGCCGAAAAATTAGCCGTGCCTGCGTTAATGTCAACTGATGAGAAGTAAGCACCGAAATTAATTAACTCAGCATTTATCGGTGTAGAAGGTCTATCTGATGCGACAAATTGAACACTTGCCTTATCGCCCTGTCTATGAGTCCAAGCTCCCTTAAAGAATACGTCTTCCATCTCGCCCTGTTCAATCATGAAAGCAGCAAGAGATATATAATCACTGCCGATAAGTCCTGAAGTAAGATTCGCCATGACGAACGCAACAATTTCTGTATCAGTCTCAAATAATGATATTGCTATTTCACTGCTGCCGGACGCGTCAGAAGCATACCATGTGTTATAAGCTATTTGCTTAACATTTACGAGTTCTAACGCGGCATTTAAATTTTTCATATCAGGTGAAACGTCAGGCGCGC
>CAJOEQ010000068.1:496-8606 GCA_905233515.1 uncultured Synergistales bacterium | reverse complement strand
TCTTTAAGCCTTTTGACGATTTCTGAGAGATTATTTATTTCCTGCTCAACCTGCTTAAATAATTTTTCGCCCTCAGAAATTTTCATGCTTTTAAGAGAATCACAGGCCTTTAATACTAAATTGTCCCATAAAGCAAAATCTTCTAATGAGCTTTCACAAGCTGTATTATCAACAACGCCGGGAATTAATAAAAATTGCGTCAAATCTCTAGGAATGTCTATATTATTTTCTCGTGAAATTTTGCAGACCTGATTATAAATATTTATTAAAGCCTTCTCGTTCACTAAGCCAATTTCTGAGCCGGGATAAAAATTTATTTCTGCACTGAGTCTGACTTTTCCGCGATTTATATTATTTCGCAAAATATTTATAATTCTATTCTCAAGTGAAGCAAGCTCACGGGGTAATTTTGTGCTGAAATCCTGATATTTATGATTTATTGAAGAAATCTCAAATTTTACAGTCCCCCATGAAAAATTATGCTCACTATTTCCGAAACCTGTCATGCTTACGAACATTTTTCAAGCTCCTTAAAGGCATTATTTAACGAGTCCATTATAATTTTGCGGCCATCTTTGCTCTTGTATACTTCTTCGCTAAATCTTAAAATTTTACCGAACGTGATTTTTATTTTTGTCGGCTTAATTAACGCACTATGAGGGGGCATTGCCTTAAATGATCCGTGAATAAAAACTGGCAAAATCGGGGCTTTCTCATGACTTGCTACTAAAGCGACTCCGCCCTCCAATGGCTGCAAATTTCCGTCTAAAGTCCGGCCTCCTTCAGGGAATATTAATACGTCATTGCCGTCCTGATATAATTTCATGAAAGCGCGTAAAGCTCCGGCAGCACTTGAATTATTTTCACGTGATACAGGCATTGCACCGAGCGCGCTTATACAAGCACCGAATAATTTATTAGTGAATAATTCTTCTTTAGCGAAATAACGCAATTCTCTAGGGAAGAAACAGCCGACTAATACGGGGTCTAAATTGCTTGCGTGATTGCAGGCGACTATAAATTTTTCATCAGGGGGCAATTTCTCAAGCCATCTAACTCTGACACGATTATAAATCAATAATAATATTTTAAACGTAAATTTTACTATTGCATAAAAAATTTTGTTTTGCTTCATTTAAATAGAGCCTCTTACTTTATCAATTATAAAATTTATTACTTCCTGTTCGCTCATGTTTGAATTATCTATAAAAATTGCGTTGTCAGGGATTTTCAAAGGCGAAATTTCTCGGTGTAAATCATGCTCATCACGTGATTTTATTGCTTGCAAGATCTCATCATAATTTGCAGTCTCACCGCGTTGAATTCTCTCATTATAACGTCTTTGAGCTCGTGATTCTGGGCTTGCTGTCAAATAAAATTTAAAATCTGCGTCAGGAAATACTACGCTCCCTAAGTCCCGGCCTTCTGCTATTAAACTTGCTTTCTTGGCCTGTTCTCTCTGAATATTTAATAATGCATTACGGACTTCGGACAAGGCAGAATATTTTGATGCTAACTCGTCGACTTCAGGCGTTCTGATTTCTTTTGTAACGTCAAAATCATTCACGTAAACGCCTGATTTATTTATATTTATATTTATATCATTCAAAGCCTCGTAAAGAAATTCCGGCCTGACTTCAGATTTTGCGAGAATTAAACCTATTGCGCGGTATAATGCCCCTGTATCTAGAAAATTTATATTTAATTCTTGAGCGATTTTCTTTGCTGTAGTGCTTTTACCTGCTCCGGCGGGGCCGTCAATCGTAATAATTATCATAGTCCGGCCATATCTCCCATATCGTTAGCAACATTTCCGACATAATCGACCATTTCAGCGAGTAGACTATCAAAATTATTTATGCCAAGACGTTCTAAAGGCTCAGGGAACATATAAGACTGCAGGCCGTCAGCTCCGAGACCTATACCAAGCATTAAGCACACGGCATTTGCTACTGATACGACATCTAATAAAGGCTGATACTGTGCTTTATCTTCGGGCAAATCATTAGGCTTGTGATGATATTCAACGGCAAATCTATAAGCCTCCGGCATCTCCCAGCGTTCGACTAATACAGAGCCAATCATAGCATGATCAAAACCTAACACGCTCGATTCTGCCTCAGTAAATGGAATATGCTTTTCTTCTACCATTTTTACGATTATTCCGTAGCCAAATCTGACATAATCATTTAATATAACTTTGCCTATATCATGTAACAGGCCGCCGACGTAAGCGTCTTCTGTGTTAACTTTTTTAGTAACTTGAGCTAAATGACGGCTTGCATAAGCTACCATTAAAGAATGCCGCCAAAGTTCGCCCCTGTCTAAAGCATAACCCGATAAGCCTTTATCCATTGAAGAATATACTTCAGCAGCTAAAATCATATTGCTAATACTTTTATAGCCTAATAAAGAAATTGCCTCGCTGATACTTGAAATTTTCCGGGTCATTCCATATGCGGCAGAATTTGCTAATTTCAGGACACGCAAAACAAGCCCCTCATCACGCGATAAACTTTTTGCGACATCGGCGGCACTGCTTGAGGGGTCATTTAATTTTTTCATTGTCTCCAGCACAAATTGAGGAAATGACTTTATATCAGCCAGCTTGCTTAATATTCTAGTCTTGATGATTTCTTTATTTGCGTTATTGTCGCTCACTTTACAGCCCCCTTTTTCGTGTTTAAATTTATATTTACCGAGATAAAAATATTTTATTGCACAGACTGGAAAATGACAAACTTTTATAATCGCCGCTCTGTAAATTTCCGAGTTCAAGACCGCCGATTTTAACACGCGTTAATTTTTCGACTCTCAGACCGATTTGACGAATCATTAATCTTATTTCGCGCTTTATTCCTTCAGACAAGACAATTTTTAATGCATTATCAGCAATTTTTGAGACTTTAAGCGGCCTTATAAATTTATTATCTATATTAAAGCCTTCTTTCAATCTTGATAAATGCTTGTCATTAACTGGAAGATTTAATAATACTTCATATTCGCGGGGAATTTTTTTAGAAGGGTGAATTATACTCTGCGCAAAATTTCCGTCATTTGTGAGAATTAATAAGCCCTCACTGTCTTTATCGAGCCTTCCTACTGGGAAGACCCGCAAATTTCTAGCTTCTTCGGGCAATAATTCAATTATAACAGGATAATATTTATCACTGACTGCACAGACATAACCGCGGGGCTTGTTCATAATATAATATAAGTGCTTTAACTCGTGAGTTATCTGCTTATTATCAAGTAAAATTTTATCAATTTCTTGATTTACTCTAAAATATGGAGCTAAAACAATTTTATCATTGACTTTCACGCGGCCCGATAAAATAATCTCGTCAGCTTTTCGCCGTGAACATACCCCGCTCGATGACAAATATAAATTTAATCGCATTTAATTTATTCTATTCTCGGTAATAGTCCCATAGCCGGGTAAATTTCTTTCATTGTTGAGTCTGCAACTTTCTCGGCTCTTAATGCTCCATCACGCAAAATCTCATCAAGCAATTTTTTATTACCTTCATATTTCGCGCGTCTTTCTCTAATCGGAGTCATTAACTCATTTATATGAGCGTTTAATTTTTTCTTGCAATCAATACAGCCTATTCCTGCACTCTTACAGCCTGAGCAAATTTCTGACTTCTCACTCTCATTATTATTAAAAACTTTGTGCAAGTCCCAGACTGGGCATTTTTCAGGATCTCCGGGGTCAGTTCGGCGCATTCTTGCGGGGTCTGTCTTCATAGTGCGTAACTTTTGCCACATTGAGTCAGCCGATTCGCTCAACTCTAAAGCATTCCCGTAAGATTTGCTCATTTTGCGGCCATCAATTCCCGGAACTTTAGGAGTCTGCGTAAATAAAGGTTGCGGCTCAATTAAAATATCACCGAAAAAATTATTAAATCTACGGACTAATTCACGAGATAATTCTAAATGCGCGCTTTGATCTTCTCCGACTGGTACAAATTCAGCCTTATACAATAAAATATCAGCCGCCATCAAAACAGGATAACCGAGAAATCCGAACATGCCTAAATCTTTATTGCGAACATTAAATAATTGCTCCTTATAAGTCGGATTGCGATACAGCCATCCCAGCGGCGTAATCATTCCGAGTGCTAGAGCTAATTCTGCGTGCTGCTTTACATGTGATTGAATAAATAACGGGCTTTTTTCGGGGTCAAGTCCGACGCTCAGCCAGTCAGTTAATGCCATGTAAGAAAATTCACTAGTTCTGTCGCTCTCTGCATAGTTAGACATTAAAGCGTGCCAGTCCGCTATACTGTAAAAACATTCGTAGTTATCATCGTTTTGAAGCCTGACAAAATTACTCAAAGCTCCGGCCAAATGTCCTAAATGTAAAGCCCCTGTCGGTCTCATTGCGCTTAAAACTCTTTTTTTCATGTAATCAAATTCTCCCGTGATTGTTTAGTGCTTTTATATCAAGTAATACTGCATTAAATTTTTTAGATAATTCCTGCAAACTTGCTCGCTCCATTTCTCCGTGATTGCATAGAGCCATAACAAGCCCGCTTTTTACAGCGTCAATTAACTCATGATACTTCATATCACATGTAATATAAATATCGCAGTCCCTTGCAAATTCCCAGAACTCTGAACCGCTCCCGCCGCAAAGTGCAACACGTTTAATTTCGCGCTCATTCTCAAAATAATAGTCTATTTGCGTCAAGTTCCAGCTATTTTTTACGAATTCAAGAAATTTTTTCAGGCTCATTTTTTCGCGTAAATTGCCCTTAATGCCATAATCTGAAAGATTTTCGCAGTCTTCAAGATTTATTTTTTTTGCTAGAATACTATTCACGCCGCTTTCTGCCCTGTCAAAATTCGTGTGTAAAGCAATTATATTTATTTCGCGCTTTATGGCCTCTTTTATTGCTAAACCAAGCCAGTTATTATAATTTATTCGCTTAAGGCCTCGAAAAATTAACGGGTGATGAGTTATAAGCAAATTGCAATTTAACTCGCTTGCTTTGATAACTGCTTCAGGCACTGCGTCAAGAGTTACAGCAATTTTTTTGACTTCACTGTCATAATCGCCAATAATTAAGCCAGAATTATCCCACTCAGCGCATAAATCAAAACTAGCAAAATTATTTATTTCCTGCAATAAATCACAAATTTTCATGATAAATGCTCCTATAAATTTTATTGTGTAATATAGCATGTTACAGCTAAAAATTTTTTATTAGTGAATGCGGGGGCACCCCGTGCCCGTTCCCCCGCACCCCCTCCCCACCCGGGAATGCTGGCTCATCATGATAAATGCTCTCTTACATCAGCTAAAAATTTTTCTATCATTTCAGGCGTGTTTATAAATTCCGGGTTGCTTAAGTCAAAATTAAATTCATTCGGAAATTTCACGCTTTCATAGGCATTATATAAACTTTGCCAGTAATCCAGTCCTACGTCTATCTCATCTTGACGGCCTCTTGAGTAAATACGCCTCATAATCTCGTCAAAATTACAATGCACATGAATTAATAATTTAGGCTGCTTCACGTTTATACTGCCCGAATTGCCCATCACTCAAATAACCGAGTTCATAATATAATTTTGCGTAGACTTTATCACCGAATAGACTTCTATCCATTATGTAATTGCCTTCTTCTAAGGCACATAAATACTGCGCAAATCTCGTAACTAAAAAATTTAACTGCATAGGAAACGCCCATTTTCTATTATGGTGAAAGCGGCCTAATAAGTCATAATTATCTCTGAATTCTTCAGGCATTACATCAAGTTTTAATCTCTCAGCTAATAAATTTGTAAGAGTACTCTTCCCGCTGGCTGTCATGCCTTCTACTATTATATTTATCATGTTTATAGCTCCTTTGTGAGTGTAAAAAGTGGGAGGGTAAGGGGAAACAAAACACGCGCGCGCCTCCCATTTATAGCAAATTCCGTTATTCCTGATTTTCAAATTTTTTGCTGTAATGCGCTCTGATACTCTCAAAAAATACGCCGATAATCATAAATATTAAACCTAGTAACGTAAAGCCCCATGCTTTCGGCATAAATCCGAATAAGCTGTCAAAAAAGTATCTGCACACTAACAAGACGCAAAAAACTATTCCAGCGACTAAATGACCGCGCCAAATATTTACCAGCATTAAAGGCACTAAGCATAAAGCACTCAAGACGCTTAAAATTTTCGCATATTCCCACCCGTGCCAGAATTCCGGCCAAGTTAATAATAAACCGAATACGCCAGCAATTAACAGGCCTATTGTCTGACCGTCTGAATGTTTCATTAAGAATGACATAATGCCGCCGATTATCGCTAAAATTATTAAACTCAGAGTGCCGCCTAAACATAAACTCATTCGAGAAGCACATAATAATAACGTGATTAAAATATTCGCGTTTATGATCGTTCGAGTTCTGACACGCCAGTTCACAACCCATAATAAAGCTAGCAAAATAAAGGCTTTTACAGGAGCAAAAAATTCCCATACTGCATAGTGAGCTGAATTCATAAATTGCAGGGCAAAAATATCTATTGCATTTATACAAATTAAATATATCAGGCTTAAGACTTCCAATAAATAAACCTGCCATAAATCACTAGTTATCATGCATGTTACTATTTCAGCTATCAGCCAGAATTCAAGAATTTGCGATAAATCGAGCTTGATATTATACATTCTAGTGCCTAAGAAAATTCCCGCTCCTAAAATAAAACTCGCTATTAACAAAAAACTCTTCCCGGCTTTCGTGCGAATTCCTGCGATTGAACATGCTATTAACGCTAAAACGTAACCGCCTATTAACACGCATAAACGTAATAATTTCGGCAAAACGTGCCACTTTGAAGCAATAAAACTTACTGCTCCCAGACCTAATAAAATAACACCTGCTAAAATTATTATTCGTCTTAGTGAATACTCTTTTATTTCATAGAGTGATAAAATTTTTTCGCTCTGTTCATCAGTGATTATATTCTCGTCAAGCCATGAATTTATTTCGCCGCTTAAGAATTCATATTCACGTCTTCTAATATTTATCATGTTTAACTCACCACGCTGCCCAGCGGGATATTTTCATCAAGGGGCGTTAAAAGAGTTAATTTGCCTTCACTCTTAACACTGGCTGCTAAAATCATCCCGTTGCTTTCTACTCCGCATAATTTAACGGGCTTGAGATTGCAGACAAGTATAATTTTTTGCCCTGTTAATTCGTCAGGTGTGAAATATTCTTTAATGCCGCTGCAAACTGTTCGAGTTTCTGAGCCTAAATCTATACTCAATTTATATAATTTCTTTGAGCGCGGTATTTCTTCACAGCTGGTAATTTGTCCGACTCGCATTTGAACTTTTGCAAAATCTTCAATTGTGATTAATTCACTTTCTTTGCTTTCCGGCTTGACTTCGGGATTATCTGACATTTTTTCTTGCTCCTTTTTTTCCTGCTTTAAATCTATTCTCGGGAATAAAATATCACCCTTGTTAATTTTATTTCCTGCTCCTGCGTACCAGTCCGAAATTTCCAGCTCACAGCCTAATTGACCGCAAATTTTCTCGCTCGTCTCAGGCATAAAGGGATTTATTAACACTGCGCACAATCTCAAGGCCTCATACAAATTCAATAATACATAATTTAAGCGTTCAGACTCGTTATTTTTCGCTAAAATCCAAGGGGTTGTCTCGTCAATAAATTTATTTGAGCGTGAAATAAATTCCCATATAGTTTTTAAGGCATTATCAAACGCAAAATCTTTCATGAAATTATCTACTTTTGAGATTATTTCCTGCGCAAGTTCTCTCAATGGCGAATTTGACTCGTTACATGATGGGACAATGCCGGCGCGATAATTCTTTATCATTTGAAGAGTGCGATTTAATAAATTTCCTAAGTCATTCGCTAAATCTGAATTAATACGCCCTATTAAAGCCTCTTCGCTGAATTCGCCGTCTGCACCGAAGGGAATTTCTCGCATTAAAAAATATCTGAACGGGTCAAGACCGTATTTATTTATCATGTCTAAAGGGTCTATTACGTTGCCTTTGGATTTGCTCATTTTGCCGCCTTTGATTGTCCACCATCCGTGCGCAATTATTCCAGCGGGTAATTTCTCACCTAAGGC
>CAJOEQ010000068.1:0-465 GCA_905233515.1 uncultured Synergistales bacterium | reverse complement strand
TGATAGCCCGGCCAAAATTTTTTGTAGTCTTCACCTTCTAAGGCTGAAAGATAATTTATAAGCGCGTCAAACCAGACATATATTACGTGATTCTCATCGCCGGGAACTGGTATTCCCCATTTTAAGCTAGTTCGTGAAACTGAAATATCTTTAACGCCGCCGCGTAAAAAGCTCATGATTTCATTATAACGAGTTACAGGTTTTATAGCGTTCGGGTTATTCTCGTAATATTTTATTAAGTCAGGGACATATTTTGAAGCTCTGAAAAAATAGCTCTCTTCCTGCATTGATATTAATTTACTGCCGCAATCGGGACATGTTTGATTTTCGCCCATGTTTGACTCGCTCACATAATTTTCACATGAGACACAATATAAGCCTTCATATTTGCTTTTATAAATATCGCCCTGTGAAAGTAAACGCGCAAAAATTTTCTGGACTGTCTTAATATGTCGCTCTTCAGTA
>CAJOEQ010000067.1 GCA_905233515.1 uncultured Synergistales bacterium | reverse complement strand
TAGCGTAATAAATAGCCGGACTTGCGATTAATATAAATTTTTGCCTATACTCGCAATATACGTATATAATTAAGTCATGTGAGGTGCTTATATATTGATTCAAATAAAAAACTTATGCAAGGACTATAACAGGAACGGGAAAAATTTTCATGCTTTAAATAATGTAAATCTTGATATAATTTCAGGCGATTTTATTAACATAATCGGACGTTCAGGCAGCGGAAAATCTACACTCTTGAATATCTGCGCGGGAATGATGACTCCGACATCGGGACAAATTTTTTTTAACGGTCAAGACATTTCACGCAGCAATGATAACGAGCTTTCACGAATTCGCAATAAAAATATCGGTTTCATTCCGCAAAATGCCTCAGCACTCGAAAATTTAAGCATTCTAGAAAATATTTTATTGCCGGCCTGCATTTATTCAAGTGATAATAATAAATCAGAAGATTACGCGCGTTCTTTGCTTGAGAAATTTAATATTTCCGGACTTGCTGACTCTTTCCCTGATGAGCTTTCAGGCGGTGAATTAAGGCGTGCTTTGATTGCTCGTGCTTTAATAAATCACCCTGAAATTATTATAGCTGATGAGCCTGTTTCTGATTTAGATATTAACTCGGCTTATGAGGTCATGAAAATTTTTGCGGATTTGAACTCTGAGGGCGTTACTTTATTAATGGTCTCTCATGATTTAGACACTCTTAAATACGGCAATAAAATTTACACAATGAGCGGCGGCAATTTATTATCAGGCAATAAATTATAATTTTTCGCGTTATAATTCTTTTATTTATTATATGTGAAGGGATTTGTTATTCATGAAAAAATTTTTATTAATTTGCTTATTGCTGGCTCTAACATGTTCGAGCGTTTTTGCCGGGCAATTTGTGAAGGGTGATGCTATAGTTGTATTCAAAGCTCCTGAAGGTCAGGCCGTCAAAGCATCAGGACTCAAGAAAGACGGGCATTTATTCGCTTCAGTTAATACAGCTGTTCAATCAGTCGGTGCCTCAGTCAAGGCTGCATATGAGACTCTTTCAGAAATTGACGGAAAAATTTTTGTACACGTTCATTCTGACTCGCTTTCAACTGAAGAATTAATTAACGAACTCAAGAAACGCGATGACGTTATTTCAGTCTCACCTAACAAAATTAATAGACCTCTTGCGACTCGTCCAAATGATGAATTTTACAGCGAATTATGGGGACTTGAGCGCATTAATTGCCCGGCAGCTTGGGACATCACAACAGGGAGCGAAGATATTTATATTGCTGTAATGGACACTGGAGTCTATAAACATCCCGATTTGCTTGATAATATTGCTACAGGTTACGGGCGGAATTTTGGCGACGGCGGCGACTGGGCAAATGATGACTTCGGACACGGGACTCACGTTGCAGGCATAATAGGCGCGGTCGGCAACAATGGAACGGGAATAACCGGCATAAACTGGCGAGTAAAAATTATTCCCATAAAAGCCACTGACTCGGAGGGTTATTTTCCTGATAGTGCTGTAGCTGATACGTTAAATTATTTGTCAGGTTTATTGCGTGATAATCCTAATATGAAAATTGCTGCTCTTAACATGTCGTACGGCGGTTTTGATGATTACACTCCATCAGAAGCTAAAATTTATGACTCAATGTATAGTATATTCAGCGCGTTTGACAAACTCAATCGCTGTATTATGGTAGTTGCCGCAGGAAATTCATCAGTCCCAACAGGTAAGCCCGCACCATTTGACGAGCCTTATTACGAGTGGCACGAAGCAATGGGACTTGACGGCCCCGAATATTATAAAGGTGATTATATATATCCTGCGTCATATACAGGTCTGAATAATTTTATCGTTGTAGGAGCTATGAATTCAGCTGATCAAGCAACAGAGTTTACATGTTTCGGCGATAGAGTTCACGTAGCAGCACCCGGCCAAGAAATTTTCAGCACTTATGATAAGACATCGTATGATTCATTACAAGGTACTTCATTTGCGACTCCTCATGTTGCAGGAGCTATAGGACTTCTTGCTGCGAAATATCCAAATGCTACAACGAGTCAATTAAAAGCCGCTGTAATTTTCGGTGCAAATTCAAATATGAATCCTCTTGTTTATCCGTATAAATATAAATGTGAAGAGTATACAAAAGTAATAATTCAAGCAATAGACGAAGCTATCAAAGAAGGCCTTTATCAGCCAAATGAGCGCGAGTCTTTGATTAATTCAGCCGTTAGAGATATAGAGCAGGGACTCAAAAATTTTGAATCGCTCGACGGGACATCAAAAATTTCTCGTTATGGATTTCTTGACGTTAAAGGCGCACTCGATAAACTTTCACAATTTGTAGAGAACGGCGATTATATTAATCCTGAAGAATTACCGGCAGACCCTGACGACTCAGAAGAAATCACACCGACTCCGACTCCTGATCATGATACTACACCTGATTATTATTATCCTGCAGGGAGCGGCGGCGGCTCAGGTTGTAATTCTTTCGCTGGTTTAATAATTCTTGCTGTATTATTTGCTAAAAAATTTAAGGAGTAATATTTTATCATGCGGAAAATTTTATTATCGAGCTTTATTATAATTCTTGTGAGTTCGTGCGCTTATGCTGCGTCAAATTTTGTAGACGGTGATATATTAGTCGTTATGCGAGCTCCTGAAGGCGTGAACGAGATAACTACAAATTTTCTTGAGAGTCCCGAATGCCGCGAATATATTTCAAGCGCGTTAGATCCCATTGACGCAAAATTAATGACTCTTTACGATGCTATTTCGTGGGCTGATGGCAAAATTCATTTTTTAGCACATTCTGACACTAACACGACTGAAAAAATGATAGCGGCCTTGAAAGCAAATCCCGATGTCATAACAGCATCTCCGAATCGTGTAAATCGAATCAGAAAGCGAGCAAGATAAAATCATGAGAAAATTTTTATTAGCTTGTATTATGATTTTCGCGAGTTCTCTTGCATTTGCCGGAGAATTCGTAAAGGGTGATGCAATTGTCGTATTTAAAAACGATAACGGCGGGGCTGTTCATGCTTCAGTAAATGCCGCTGTCAGTTCTGTAGGAGCCTCAATTAAGACGAGTTATAATAATTTGTCAGAGTCAGACGGCAAAATTTTCTTGCATATTCACTCAGACACGAAAACAACCGAACAATTAATTACAGACTTATTAAAGCGTGATGACGTAATAGCAGCCTCTCCGAATAGAATAAATTACCCACGAGCGACTCGCCCTAATGATGAATTCTATAGTGATTTATGGGGACTCGAAAAAATAAACGCCCCCGCCGCATGGGATATAACAACAGGCAGCGAAAATGTTTACGTCGCAATAATTGACTCGGGAATTTATGAACACGAGGATTTGAAGGCAAATTTAGCTCTTGAATACGCAAAAAATTTCGGTGATGCTGACACATTAGAAGATTCAGACGGACACGGGACTCACATCGCCGGAATAATCGGAGCAGTCGGCAATAATCAATTTGGAATAACCGGCGTTAATTGGAAAGTGAAAATAATTCCTATCAAAGCAGAAAACTTAAACGGGGGAATACCTGATAGTTTAGTAATTGAATCGTTGAATTATTTAACTGGGCTTTTACGTGATAATCCAGATATGAAATTAGCGGCTGTTAATTTTTCATTCGGGCATTATTCGAGCATGACTCCTTCACAGGCAGTAACTCAAGACGCAATATATACAGCTTATAAAGCATTTGATAATTTGAATCGTTCATTATTAATATTTGCCGCAGGAAATGAAAGCACGGAAGAGGGCGGCCCTCTACCTTTTACTGAGCCCAGCTTACTATGGCAAACTACATACAGAGAGGATAAGCCGGCATTTAAAGCAGGTGATTATGATTATCCGATTTCATATATAGATTTAAATAATGCTATTGCTGTAGGTTCTATAGACTCAGAGGACAATGCAACATATTTTACAAATTTCGGCGATAAAATTCACGTTGCTGCTCCGGGGGATCAAATTCTAAGCACTTATAACAACAAAGATACATACGTAAATATGAACGGGAATTCAATGGCTACTCCATATATTACAGGTGCGGCGGCTCTTCTTTTGTCGGCATATCCTGACGCTTCAGCGAGTCAAATTAAGCAGGCTATTTTACAGGGCGCGAACTCAAATATAAATCCCTACGTTTACCCGTTCGAACAATTGACAAGCGCAATAATCTCAAGCTATTCATTTAGAGTAAATATTTCTGTAGATATAGGAGCTTTAACACCTGAAGAGGGCGCGGCTGAAATTGAGAAATATTCTCAGCAAGTAAAAGAAGAACTCAAAGATTATCAACAATTTGACGGAAAAGTAAAAGTCTCAAAATATGGCCTTCTTGATTTAAGCGCGTCTCTTAAGAAACTAGCTGAAATTTTAGAGAATGACGAAAATTTATCGCCTGAAAATGAGTCGACTCCCCTTCTCAAAAGCAGCAGCTCCGGCTGTAACTCGTTTACATTTGCGGGGCTTTTCATTTTTGCGGGATTCGCTATAATCATGAAAAGAAAATAACTCATGACAACCTCTTAAATATACGTCCTGATGAGTTCAAAACTTGTCAGGGCATTTTTTTTTGTGCTATTATCTAGTAAATTCATTCGGGAGGCTTGATCCATGCAAAAAATTAGCGCGTTCACTGAAGATTTATATAATCAAAAATTTCGCATACTTTGTGATTTATTCCCTGAGGCTGTAACTGAATATAAAGACGAGAACGGACAAATTATTAAATCAATTAATTTTGACATTTTACGCCGTGAATTTTCCTCACCCGTCATAAATGATATAAAGCAGTCTTACTCGTTCACTTGGCCGGATAAAGATTTTATCATGAATCAGGCCGCACAACGCACTACAAAGACTCTCAGGCCTTTACGCGAGAAATCTTCAGGGAAGAACGGCACGCCCGGAGAATTTGACAGCGAAAATATTTATATAGAAGGCGATAATCTCGACGCGCTGAAAATTTTAAGAGAGACTTATTTGCGCAAAATTAAGCTGATTTATATAGACCCGCCTTATAATACTGGACATGATTTTATTTATCAGGACAATTTTTCAGAGAATGAAAGCGAACACTTGCAACGATCCGGACAAAAAGACAGTGAAGGAAATATATTTTATAGCAAGCAAAATAAAGAGACTGACGGCAAATTTCATACGAACTGGCTTAATATGATTTATCCCAGATTGAGAATCGCACGCGAATTATTAAGCGATGACGGAGTTATATTTATTTCAATCGACGATAACGAGGCCGCAAATTTACGCAAGATTTGTGATGAGATTTTCGGGGAGAAAAATTTTATTGCGCAATTCCCTTGGCAGTCTAGGCAATCAGTGCAGAATGATACTGATATAAGCTGTAATCATGAATATATAATAGCATATGCAAAGAATAGACGACAGGAGAATCGCAGACTCAAAGAATCAAACGCTAAAATATGGTATAACAAATCTGATTTTGTTTGCTTCCCATTACCGTTAAATCCTGAAAAATTTTCAAATCCCGATAATGACCCGCGCGGCGCATGGAAGGCCGACCCGATGGACGCACCGAATATCAGACCGAATTTAACATATGAAATCACGAATCCAAATACAGGCGAAAAATTTTTA
>CAJOEQ010000066.1 GCA_905233515.1 uncultured Synergistales bacterium | reverse complement strand
GCCGTATTTTTTGCGGCTTTCCTGCACTTCTGAGTCAGTTAGACCCTTTAAGTCAATCATGTTAAAAATTTCCTCCTGTTTTATAAGATTCAAGAATAAAGAATTACAGTGATTATAACTGTATAGCGCGAAAAAATAAAATTTATTGCTCTCTTAACGAGTCAAGAATTTTTCTAGCTAAGATAGGGCCGATTCCTGAAACTTTTTCGAGTTCTTGAGGCTGTAACTCTGAAATTTTCTTAGCACTGCCGAATTTTACAAGTAATTCGCTTGCTTTCTTGCGTCCGATTCCCGGTATATCGTCGAGTCTTGAGTGTCTGAATCTTTTGCCCCGTGCGTTCTTATGAGTAGTAATTACAAATCTGTGAACTTCATCGCGTAATCTCTGAAATAATTGCAGTGCTGAATCATCTCGTGAAAGCCTCAAAGGTTCGGGATTATCGGGCAAAAAAATTAACTCTTCACGTTTTGCAAGAGCTATTAACGGCAAATTTAGGCCAAGTTCATTTATAGCAGTCATAGCAAATTTTAATTGCTCCGGGCCTCCGTCTATTAAAGCTAATTGCGGTGCTGGCTCTGAATTATCGATTACGTGTTTATAGCGTCTCTTGACGGTCTCATAAATTGAAGCGAAATCATTTATTTCACCGTCCTGAAGAGATTTTATCTTGAATCGTCTATATAAATTCGGGCTTGGCCGTCCCTGTTCGAAAACTACACAGCAGCCGTAAGTGTCATGGCCTGAAGTGTGAGAAATATCAAACGCGTCAATCCTCCACGGCAAAATTTTAAGATTCAATAATTCCTGAATGTGATTTAAAACTTGCCAAGTTTCATTGTCTAAATCTTCCTGTAAAGCTGACGAAATTTTTTGACGTGATAATTTCCAAATTGCCCGGATTGTATCACGATAGCGCGCGGCCTTCTCGAATTCTAATTTTTGAGCTGACTCGTTCATTCTTGCGTGTAATCTCTCAACGAGTTCGGCCTGTTTACCTTCAAATAATAAAATTATGTCGCTGACTCTTTCGCGATATTCTGAACGTGAACACAGCCCGGCACATGCACCCATTGAGCGGCCAAGACTATATTCAACGCAGGGACGTTTATTTGAGTCCGGGTTAATTCGAGATTTGCAGACTCTTAGCGGGAAGTATCTTTCAGTCAAACGCATTAAATTTCTTATGCTGCCAGCGTCAACAAATGGGCCGATATATAAAGCTCCGTCGTTGCTTTTATGCCGGGTGATTTCGAGTCTAGGGAAGTCTTCATTAGTGATTTTAACATAAGGATATCTATCACTCATCTTTAAATCTATATTGAAAAAAGGCTGATATTTGCGTATTAATTTAGCTTCAACTATTAAGGCCTCTGCTTCAGTCTCAGTGCGAATTATAGAAATATCTTCAATCAATGAGACTAATTTATTTAATCGTGCTATAGCGTGTGAGTGCCTGAAATATGACGAGACTCGGCGTTTGAGTTTCTTTGCTTTCCCGACATAAATAATTTTGCCCTCTGAGTCGCGCATTAAGTAAACCCCCGGGCGTTCAGGTAAAGTCTTAAGAATTGCAGAAATTTTTTCTTTCACGTATATATTGACTCCTTTGTTTTCGCTTGCAAAAACTTTATAGCTGAGTACAAATTATATTTCCTTGCGATTTATATTCTCTCATGTAAAATTTTGCTAATTATTATATATTAACTAAGACAGGAGGAAGATTTGACATGAAAAAATTATTTATCGCGCTGATATTATTAATCTCGTCAACATGTAATGCAAGTGAATCCGATTGGCCTTCACATTTGCGCTTTATGTCGGGTCCAAAGGGAGGCAACTGGGCAATACTGGGAGCGGCTTTATCAGAAATTTTCAATAAATCCGGACTTCCTGATACAATGAGCGTGTCAGGTGCTGGAGTCTCAAATATTTTAAACACTCATGCAAGAAGGGCAGATTTTGGCTTTTCTGTAACATCTTTGCTCGGAGCTGCTTTGAAGGGTGAGGCAGATTTTAACGGGCGCGCAGTAAATAACGCAGTAATCATGACAAATTTATACACTCAATATACATATTTTGTTATGAGACGTGATTTTGCAGGGAAAAATAAAATAAAATCTCTTGATGACATAAAATGAGATTTGCAACTCTCAAGCCCGGTACAAGATCGGAATTTGTGATTAAGGCGTTATTTGATAAAGCATTCGGAATCGATTACAAGAAAATTTTTATAGAATTCGGCGGAAGTGTTGATTATTTTTCTTATGAGGCCGGCGCGGATTTGCTAGTAAATAACGTTATAGACTGCTTTGCGTTTTCAGTCGGGAAGATTGCGCCGATTATTACAAGTATTGAAGACAGGACGGATATAATATTACTTCCAGTGAGTCAAGAATCTCTAAATAAATTATCTGACGCATATGGAACAGTAACGCTTGAGATTGAGCCGGGAATTTATAAATCACTCCCAGCAGGCAGCGACCCCGTTAAAACAGTCGGCGATTTCACATGTATAGTAATTCGTAAGGATTTGCCGGAGTCTCTTGTATACGCTTTGAATAAAACAATCTGGGAGAATAAAAATTTTTTGTCCGAAAGAGTCAAAGACATGCAAGAATTGACTCCTGATATAGCATTACCCGAAAAAGTGCAGGCTCATAGTGGGAGCGTTAAATTCTGGAATGAGCATAAATAATAAAGGAATAAAGGAATAAAGAATCTTCCCGGGCTTGTAATAAACTCGGGAAGAAATTTTTTTATTTAGTATCGCGTTGTATTGCTTAAATGAGAAAAATTATAAAAATTTATTTAGATTTCCATAATTCCCATTTAGACTGGTCAGTGTGTAAAAGATGATGGGATTTTTCCCCGAGCGGCTTTCCAAGATATTCTTTATAACACTGAATAATTGACGGATTCTCATGTGAGAATCTCAAAGTCATTTTCTTGTCCATATCGAGCAAAATTTTCCCGCGCCCTTCTCCGAGTTCTTCACCCTCGTGAATAGGCTGCCCGCCTCCACCTGCGCAACCTGTAGGACATGCCATACACTCAACAAAATCATAATGGACTCGTCCTGATTGAATCTCTTCGCAAAGTTTTCTGATATTGCCCAGTCCGTGAACTACAGCAATTTTTAATTTTGCGCCTGCGATTTCAAATTCTACTTCTTTGAGACCGTTATAATCACGTACATAATTAAACGCGTCGGGATCTGGATTTTTGCCGGTTACGAGATTATATGCTGTACGTAAAGCAGCCTCCATGACTCCGCCGGTCGTTCCAAATATATGGCCTGCTCCTGATGCTGTACCGAGAGGCTTATCAAATTCGGAATCCTGTAAATCTTTAACGTTGACTCCTTCAGATCTTATAAGCCTGTCCATTTCTCGAACTGTCAAGACTGCGTCAACATCCCGCGCGCCTGATGAGTTCATGCACTCAACATCGCACTCATATTTTTTAGCAGTACAGGGCATAAATGAAACGTGATAAATTTTATCGGGAGTAACTCCTAAAATTTGAGCGTACCATGATTTAATAATTGCTCCGAACATTTGCTGAGGAGATTTCGCGCTCGATAACTGCGGCACTAAGTCGGGGAATTCCATTTTTATGAATCTTATCCAGCCCGGGCAGCATGAAGTAAACATCGGGAATTTTTCGCGTTTTGCATTCTTGAGTTTCTCTACAAATTCGCTTGCTTCTTCCATAATTGTCAAATCCGCCGAGAAATCAGTATCGAACACATAATCAAAGCCGACCGCTCTTAAAGCACTTGCGAGTCTTGTAGCTGTTGCCTCGTCATGAGTGAGTCCTAACTGTTCACCCCATGAAGTACGTACAGCCGGAGCTACTGAAGCAATCATAATTTTATCGCCGTCAGCAAATGCATCACGCACTTTCTGAGTGTCATCGCGTTCAACTAAAGCACCGACGGGACAATGAGTTATACACTGACCGCAGACTGTGCAGTTAATTTCTGTTATGTCTTTACCGCCGCGACAGTCTACTAAAGTTTGAGAGCCTGATTTTGCCACGTCCCAGACGTTCATTTGCTGTACTTTCTCGCAGACCTGAACACAGCGCATACACTTGATACATTTTTCGTCTTTGCGAATTAAGGGGAATTCTTGATCCCAGTCTAAATGCTTTATATCTTCGTGATACGGGAATTCAGTAATGCCGAGATTATTTGCTATGCTTTGTAATTCACAATTTCCTGAACGTGCGCACTCGGGACATCTTGCACTATGCTGTGATAATAGGAGCTCGATATTAATTTTCCGTGCCTGTCTTACTTTAGGCGAATTAGTGCGAATCTCCATTCCCTCTAAAACTTTTGTGTTACACGACGCAACAAGCCTATCAAGTCCGACTATCTCAGCAACGCAGACTCTGCACGCGCCTATCTCGTTTAAATCCTTCAAATAACACAAATGAGGAATATTTATATTATGCATTTTCGCGGCTTCAAGAATCGTTATATTTTCCGGGACTTGAAGTGCTGTACCGTTAATTTTTATATTTACCATCGTAATTCACGGCCTCCCCTGAATGTGCCAAAGCCGTAACGATCACAGCGCAGACACCTGTTAGTCTCTTGTTCCATTTCTTCTTGAGTCATACTTTCTTCAACGAGGCTGAAATCTTTAACTCTGTCATCAACTGAACGCTCACGTAATTTAACACGTCCGCAGGCCGGCCTGTTATGCGGTACAGGTTCGGGAATATCAACGGGAATATTTATAGGATGATTGAATCCTAAATACTCATCAATATTTGCAGCTGCGATCTTCCCTGCACCTATTGCGCTTATTACAGTAGCAGGCCCGGTTACGCAGTCCCCGCCTGAAAAAATGCCCGGCATATTCTCTAATTCTTCACTGTCAAGAGTCTTTATAGTCCCTGAGCGCGTATTAACTGGAACATTCATAAAATTATAGCTCTCGATTCCCTGACCGATTGCAACGACAATAATATCTGCTTCGATTCTTACAGGTTCAGTGCTGGCAGGTTTAGGGCTTGGCCTTCCGTCTTTAACAAAGCTGATCATTTGAGGCTGTACCCAGAGTGCTTTTGCTTTGTCGTTCTCGACTTCTACTTTTTGAGGCGCAACAAGTTCGAATAATTCGCACCCTTCTGCTTCAGCGGCCATGACTTCTTCAGGAAGTGCCGTCATTTCTTCGCGTCTACGTCTATAAGCAATTACTACTCTATCAGCGTGTAATCTCATTGAAGACCGCGCGCAGTCCATTGCGACATTTCCGCCGCCTATTACTACAACTTTTTTGCCGGTGAAATCAGGGTAATTATCATCGCCGATTTTCCTTAAAAGTGTAACAGCTGACATAACGCCTTCTGCATCTTCTCCGGGAATTCTTAAACTTTTATCAGTGTGAGCTCCTATCGCAATATAAACCGCGTCAAATTCAGATCTCAATTTAGCAAGCGGATAAGAGTCTCCGCCTATAATTGTCTCTGTATGGACTTTAATATCGCCTGCAGTTAAAAGCGTGTTAATTTCTTCGTCTAAAATTTCTCTAGGCAGTCTATAAGCTGGAATCCCATAACGTAACATGCCGCCTAATTGTTTTCTCTGCTCAAAAATTTCTACGCTATGTCCCATCATTCCGAGATAATAAGCCGCACTTATACCGCTTGGGCCGCCTCCTACGATTGCTATTTTTTTGCCCGTTGCTGGAGCTGCTGACTCTCCCTCACGATATACAGGAACATGACCGGAATTTGTAACAGCGTATAATTTCAACGCACGAATATTCAAAGCGTCATCAACGAGTCCCCGCCTGCATTTATTCTCGCAAGGATGTTCGCAGACCATAGCGCAGACGCTCGGGAATGGGTTATCTTTACGGATTAATCTGACTGCATCGGCCTGTCTACCAGCATTTATTAAAGCAATATAGCCGGGTACGTCGACATGTGCAGGACATAAAGAAACGCAAGGCACCGCCTGAAAACCTTCAGCCAAGCAATGGCCCTTTGTAGCATGAGCAATATAATCTTCTCTGAAGCCCCTTACACCTTTTAATACCATATTTGCGGCCTCGTAACCGATTGCGCAGTCCGCTGAATGATATATACTTTCTGCTGTTCTCTCGATTAAGTCTACTGTTTTGAGATCGCCGCGTCCCTCGATTAAATCATCAATTAATTTTTCAAGTTGACGCAAACCGACTCGACAAGGTACACACTTCCCGCAAGTCTGAGCCGAATAAACTTTTAAATAACTGCTCGCTAAATCCAACGGACAAAGACCGGGCGGCGCACCTGTAACGCGTCGTTCTAAATCCGCATGAAGTGAATTAGCTGTAGCCTGAATTTCTGTTTCAGGTCTAATTACAAGACGACTCAAAAAAAATACCCCCCTTGAAGTAGTAAAAAATTTTATTGAATCTATGCAAAATATTATACTATGTAGGAGGCTTAATTATAATTATTTAATCGTCTTCTTCTATGATTTCACCGTTAAAGAGCTCGCTAATTTTCCCAGTCTGCAAATTTTCGCCGATTATCACAATATCTGAATCAGAATTATTATTATTTGCGCCTGTTATCTCGTAAATGCCACTCACGACGCTGAAATTTATAGACTCGTTTTGAGTCAGTGCAAAGCCTTTCGCTCTCACTATATCGCCGTAATTTCCTGATAATAAATTCTCAAGTTTATATATAAGCTCATCGGGTGAAGACACTTTTATATTTGTGAGTGCTAGACTTGATAATTTTGCGTCAGGAATTTCAACGGGATTTATTTTTTTGCTATCACTTATATAATTTGTAAGAAGTTCAAGCCATTTTTCACGCGGCCATTTCGAATAATGCTCATGATAAAAATTTATATTTTCTTTAATGCCGAGCTCGTTATAAATTTCGTCAAATTCTGAACGTGATAAATTTTCGGACTTAGATAATACAACAGTCCCAGCCGTGTTTAACTGGTCATTAAAATATTCGGGGTAAAAATTTTTTTGCGAGATAAAATTTTTTGAGTCGACTATCACAACAGGTGAAAGAATGCCGATATTTTCATATGAAATTTTGCGTAAACTCTCTAGAATTCTTGACGGCATAGCAACCCCGCTCGGTTCGACAATTATATAATCAGGATTCAAAGTATTTGCTATAGTCATGACTGACAGCGAAAAATCCATATTCATAGAGCAGCATATACAGCCCTCAGTGAGTTCGTAAATTTTCATAGCGTCCTGATTTAATAATTTGCTGTCAACGTTTGAATTTCCGAACTCGTTTTCTACGACTACAAATTGCCGGCCAGTTGCGCGGGTCATTGCTTTAATAAAACTTGTTTTGCCTGCTCCTAAAAAGCCGCTGATTATTAATACTTGCATGATATTATAAAGAAAAACGCCCCGTTATTCACAGAGCGTAATATATATTTTATGAAACTATTTAAAGCCTAAAGCACTACTACCGGTTTAATGAGATCTGCCGGCTTGTCCTTCATGAGCATTAAAGCGTCTTCTACGTGTTCAAAGCCTTTAAATGGATGAGTAATTAATTTCTTGACGTTCAATTTTCCGCAGGATACAAGGCTGCTTAATTTTTCGAGTCTCAATCTTCCACCGGGCATTAATCCGCCTGCAATTACTTTATTTGCCATTCCGCTGGGATTGTAACATATGTGCCGCTGCCGAGATAATTTACATTTCCGATTCTGCCGCCCGCTTTGAGACATTTAACAGCCGGTTCGAATGTTTCAACGCTGCCGCCTGCGATAATTACTTTGTCAACGCCTTTATTTCCTGTGAGCTTCATAACTTGCTCGTCAATGCTGCCATCTTTATAGCCTATAAAGTCAGTCGCTCCGTAAAAAGCTGCTGCATCACGGCAAACTTTGCGAGTTCCTACACAAATAATTCTGCTTGCTCCGTGAAGATTCGCGCCTGCTACTGCCATTAAGCCGACTGGGCCGATACCTATTACTAGAACTGTATCACCGAATTCAACTTGTGCGAGTTCGACTCCGTGAAATCCTGTAGGTACCATATCGGACAACATGCAAGCCTCTTCGGGGGAAATTGAGTCCGGGAGATGTGCTAAATTTGCATCTGCGTCGTTCACATGAAAATATTCGCCGAATACGCCGTCTTTAAAGTTTGAAAATTTCCAGCCTGCTAACATTCCGCCCGAATGCTGAGCAAAACCGCCCTGAGCCTCAAGTGATCCCCAGTCCGGAGTAATTGCTGCGACCATTACGCGATCGCCCTTCTTGAAATCTTTAACGAGTGAGCCGACTTCATCAACGACTCCGCAGCCTTCATGACCGAGAATCATATTATGACGATCTCCGATTGCTCCTTCCCAGACTGTGTGAACATCGCTTGTACAAGGTGATAAAGCAAGAGGCTTAATTATTGCGTCAAGAGGGCCGCACGCTGGGCGTTCTTTCTCAATCCAACCGGCCTCACCGATCTTCAACATTGCATAACCTTTCAAGTTTATAATCTCCCTTCATGAATTTATAGTAAAAATTTTTTGTAGTGATAATTTGTTTTTGCAATAAAACTTTTAGAATTATAGCATATAAACTCGTGAGTCTTGCAAGAAATCAGCTAAATTTTATTATAACCTGCGAATTAATATATAATTATTTCATTGTTTAATAATAAGGAGACATTTTTTATTATCATGAAGAGAAAATTTTTTATCACATTATTATTAATTTCTCTATTCGAGTCAAGTGCGTTTGCTGCTCTCGTGCCTTTCACATTCTCAAAACTTGAAAGAGTCCCTACACAAAATAATATAATAAAACTTTCAGCAAATGAGACTCTGCCAGTTTCTTATGACTTGAGAGAACACGGTTATGTATCAGCAATTAGAAAACAAGATCCGTGGGGGACTTGCTGGGCATTTGGAACTCTCGCAGCAGTTGAGACAGGTTATTTACTTCAGCACTTATCAAATGATAATTTTCTCAATATAACAAAGGCCGATGACCTGAAATTATCAGAAATTTATCTTGCTTGGTTCACATGTATGGATTCTGACAGGAAAAACAGATTCAGCGTAACTGACAAGAAAACAAACCAGCTCGCAAAAGATCCTACATATGCACAAATTTTTGATAACGGCGGCCATATTACTCAAGCTCTTTCGCTTATGACACGCGGTTATGGCTGGGCACCGATTGAGGAAAAAACAGGACTTCCATATAGTGATTTTGCAACGAAGAGTCCCGATAATGCCGTAGCAGCAATAAAGAGTCATGACGCTTATTTGCCCACTGCTTTAAGAGTTACAGAAGCTGTATTCATGACTAATGAATCATCGGATATTATGTTCAAAGAAGAGAACAGAAACGAGATCAAAAAATTAATCATGAATAAGGGCGGAATTGCAATAAGTTACAGCGCGGCACTTAATAAGCGTTTTCTCAACAGAGACAGCGGCGCATATTTCTATTCATTGCAGGAAAATTCAAATGAAGAAGGCGACAACCCGCCTAATGTAACAGATCACACAGTAGCTATAATAGGCTGGGACGATAATTACCCGATCTCTAATTTCAGCAGCCAATCAATCAGACCTACAAAACCAGGCGCGTGGCTCGTTCGTAACTCATGGGGCGATGACTGGCCAAATAAAACAATGGGCGGCTATTGCTGGATGTCATACGAGCAATATATTATGTATGGTACGGCCTTCACTGTTGAATCAACCGACAAAAATATAATCACGTACGAATATGACCCGTTAGGAGTTTGCACAGCGTGGGGAATTACCGGCGAAACAAGAGCAAGTGCCGCAAATGTCTTCAAAATAAGAAGTGAGGGCGAGACTCTGAAAGAAATTTCTTATTACACGACTCAGAATAATGCAGAAGTCAAAATTTATATTTACAATTACGGAGCAAATCACCCTAAGACAGCAATAACTACAGGCACGCCGATTTTTACGTCAGACACTATAACACAGCCGCTCGCAGGTTATCACACTTTGAAATTAACAAGCCCTATAACGACTCTCAAGAAAGGCGATTATTTCGGCGTTGTAATTGACGTAAAGAATCCTTCTAATGGATTCCCGATCGCAGCTGAAGCAAGAATTAACGGCTATTCAGATTTTGCTGCTATTTTCGACGGAGAAAGCTATTTTTATTTAGATAATTCATGGTTCGACGGTGCATCTAACACCGAAATGAGCGGAGATAAGAAAGTCTCAAATCCTGTAAACGCATGTATTAAAGCATTCACAACAACAGCAGGCACGACTCCAATTCCTGAACCTGAAGAAGAAGATTTCACAATCGCGGGAATTCCTGTAATTCTTGAGCCTGATTACACAGTAAATGATAATTATATCGAGTCGCTTAATCCCGTCGTAAATGAAAATAGCTTTAAAGGCCGCAAAATTTCTCAAATTCTAGCTGACAATAACGGAAAAGCATTCCCAGCAGGCGTTAAAGTAGGACTCACTTTGATGGACATGACGGAATTTTACGAGGACACGCCATTTTTAAAGACTAGAGAGCAGACAGGCGGCGGCGAAATTGATAGAGAGTTAGACCCGTTATTTGATACAGCATATTCACCGGACGTGTTTATTTACTCTGAAGGAGCTATATTCCCGAGCTATGTTACAGAAGTTACTACGAGTTCGGACGGAAGTGTTATTATTGACGCTGATAAATTAAATATTCCTGAGACTTATTACTCAGTCATTTATGAAGCAAAAATAAACAGTGATGACGTTATCGGCTCTCTTCGTGTTATAGAGATTACAGAAAGCGAGGACGTTACACCGACTCC
>CAJOEQ010000065.1 GCA_905233515.1 uncultured Synergistales bacterium | reverse complement strand
GAACTTATGAAGCCTTCTTCCCGTTGATTGCTGTAGCTGTGATTTATTTTATTCTCGCAGGAATTCTTAATTCATTTACAGGAATGATTAATAACAGGCTCAAGCCCGAACGCAGAAAGCCCAGTGATATTTTACGCGGTATTGACACGAGAAAGGAGTAATTAATCATGATAAGACTTGAGCACGTCAAGAAAGTTTATCCGAATGCAGCACCGTTAAAAGATGTCAACGCAGAAATTAAAGACGGTGAAGTAATCTCTATTATAGGCCCGTCAGGAACAGGAAAAAGCACCCTTTTACGCTGTATAAATTTACTTGAGAGACCAACGAGCGGCAAAATTTTCTTAAATGATCAGGAAATCACAAGCAAAAAATGTAACGTGCCTCTTATGCGTCAAAAAATGGGAATGGTCTTCCAGTCATTTAATTTATTCGGCCATTTGACTGTAATAGAAAATATTATGCTCGCTCCTATGAAGTTAAAGCACTTATCAAAGCAAGACGCTTATAATAACGCGATTAAATTATTACATCAGGTCGGACTCGCTAATAAATATTTGAATTATCCCGATGAGTTATCAGGCGGACAAAAACAGCGAATCGCAATCGCCCGGGCTTTGGCAATGAATCCCGAAGTAATTTTATTTGATGAGCCTACTAGTGCATTAGATCCCACTATGATAGGAGAAGTTCAGGCCGTTATTCGTGAGCTTGCTGGGACTGGTAAAACTATGATGATAGTTACTCATGAAATGAAATTTGCTCGAAGTATTGCGACTCGTGTAATTTATCTTGACGAGGGCGGAATTTATGAGGACGGCACGCCTGAACAAATTTTTGAGAATCCCACGCGTGAGAAGACTCGGCGGTTTATTCGTAATCTGAAAGTTTTAGAGATCGCAATAAATTCTAGACATTTTGACTTCCCGGGCGTTATCTCTGAGATTGAAACTTTCTGCACTAAAAATTTAATTTCTCCTAAGCTCGCTAATCGTCTTCATTTGTCATTTGAAGAGTTAATCAATCAAATTTTACTGCCTGTTCTTAATAATGAGCCTGATATTAATTTTTCTGCTGAATACTCCGAGAACGACGAAAAAATTGACGTGAAAGTCTCTTATAACGGCGGCTCGTTTAACCCTTCAGACAGTGAAAATAAATTATCGTGGCGTTTACTTGAGAATGAAATAAAAGATTTCAATCACTCAATGAGTAATGACGGCTTAAATGTAGTAAAATTTTATGTGTGAAATCCATTTGTGAAAGAGGTATCTAAACATGAAAAAATTTGCGCTCGTTTTGCTGGCTGTTATGTTAGTCTTATCGCTTGGAAGTATTGCACTTGCTAAAAATTTGCGAATTGCTTTTATAGCGTTCGGCGATGTCAAGACAGATCCATTTTACAAGGAAAATTTCAGCGGTGTTCAGGCATTTGTAAATTCTCATCCACGTACAAACGTGAAAATCTTTCAGGGCGGGAAGTTCAGCGCGTCTAATGCCCGCAAAATAATACGTCAGGCCATGAAAAAATATGACGTAATTATTTATTGTGAGCCTCTTTATCCTGAAATAACGGAAATTGTGAAAGCTAATCCCCGCATAAAATTTATTTTTACTGAAGATTGGCCGGTTGATAATAACAGGAAAAATATAGAACTTCCGAACGTTTATGCAATGCGCTTTAAAGATGATGAGTCGGGATTCTTGGCCGGTCTTGCTGCTGCACTCTCAAGCAAAACAAAAAAAGTCGCTTCCGTTCACGGTGTAGCAATGCCCAGTAATATAAGATTTCAAGAAGGTTTTGCGGCTGGAGTGAAATATGCTAACGAGAATTATAATACAAATGCAAAAGTTATCGAGCTCGGCGAATTTGCAGGAATTGACTCAGCCGGTCAAAGTGTAGGCGGGAATTATGCAGGCTCATTCACTAACTCGGCAAAAGGAGCAATTATCGGGCAGGCTTTAATAAATTCCGGCTGTGATGTAATATTTATTTCGGCTGGTCAGTCCGGCGATGGAGTTATTGACTCAGCAAAAGAATCCGGCCAAGTAACAATAATCGGCTGTGATACAGATCAATTTGATTCAGGATTTGACGGCGATAAAAATATAATTCTCACAAGTGTTATAAAATTAATGGCACCGCAGATTTTAAGCGTCTTGAATGATATAGAGTCCGGTTATTTCAGGGGCGGCAATTATTTACTTGGAACGAGTAATCATGCAATAGGCTATGTTAAGGGCGATCATTGTTTATTAAATTTGGACATAATGAGCAAACTTGACTCGGCGATTGATTTAATGAAGTCGGGCGAATTAGTACCGCTGCACTAAATAAATAAAGAAATTTTCATTTTCTCCCTTGTATATGCGAGGGAGATTTTTTTGTTGAAATCCTGCTATAATTTATGAAAATTTTTAATCACGGAGGCTATATAATGACAAAAAAATTTATTCTTGCTTTATTAATTCTTGTTATGAGCGTAAATGTTTGTTTTGCTGCTGACTCAAACAAGAGCGATTCACTCTTTCAAGCTGCTTTGCTGCAGTCTCTAATGTCGGGAGTCTATGACGGCTTTATCACTGTTAAAGAAGTCAAGAATTACGGCGATATAGGAATCGGGACATTTCAGAGCGTCAACGGTGAATTAATAATGCTTGACGGGGAAGTTTATCAGGCTTTATGGGATGGCAGCGTAAAAATTGCTGATGACTCCGAGACTGTGCCATTTTGTAACATTACATTTTTTGATGCTGATATAACACGAGAAAATATTAGCGCGGAAAATATAGCCGAGCTTAAATCAAAACTTGATGAGATTGTGAACTCACACGGCAAAAATCAATTTTACATGGCAAAAATTTCGGGTGAATTTAATTCGATTCTCGTTCGCAGTGAGTTAGCCCAGCAAAAACCGTATAAGCCACTTGACGAAGCACTAAAGACAGATCAGCGCGAATTCACTTATAAAAATATTTCCGGCGTAGTTGTTGCTTTGTATTGCCCTGCTTATATGAACGGTCTTAATACTCCCGGCTGGCACTTGCATTTTATCTCGAATGACAGGACAAAGGGCGGCCATGTTCTTGAGCTTGAGACAAATTCATGCAAGGTCGAACTTGATATTATGAGCGGCTTTAATATGATTTTGCCGGATAATGCGGGCTTTAACGATAAAGATTTAGCTATTGAGATGAGTTCACGCATTCAAGAAGTAGAAGGCGGAAAATAATTTTTGCTTACTCAAGTTTATTTGCTTGATATTAGCGGGCATTTAAATTACCCAGTTACAAAATATCTTGATTATTTACCAGTTGAACGCCGCGAGTCGATTCTAAAATATAAATTCTTGTCAGATCAAAATCGGACTCTATGGGCTGAATTATTAGCAAAAAAATTAATTGCCGGTTTACTCAATAAAAATTTTCAAGATATAACTATCAAACGAGACTCAAGCGGGAGGCCATACCACGAAAATATTTGCTTCAGCCTCTCGCACTGTTCTAACTGGGTGGCTTGCTCAATCGGCAATAATATTAACGGAGTCGATATTGAAATTATTTCACACAGAGCGAGTCTCGCAGTCTCAAAACGTTTTTATTTGCAAAATGAGCATAATACTATAAAATTTTTACACGATAACGGCCAAGACTGGGAGAAAAAATTTTTTGAATACTGGACTCTCAAAGAAAGCTGCTTAAAATGTTTAAATCTTAATAACTGGATTGAAGTAGACTGCGAGAAATTATTATCATGTAAATACGAGATTTCAGGCCGAAATTTTTCCTTGAATGATTTAGTAATTGCCTGCTGTTCAAAGCGTGATTATTTGCCCAGTAATATAATAATCTTAGAAGGAGGGATAAATTTATAAATGCTAAAATATTTTTCAAGGCGCGTATTAGTGAGTCTTCTCACACTTTTTATAGTAATAACTATTACATTTTTTATGATGAGAGCCATTCCCGGAGGCCCTTTCACTGAAGAAAAAGCAATCCCCGATTTTGTTATTGAAAAAATGATGATTCAATACGGACTAAATGAGCCGCTTTATATTCAATATGGGCGTTATTTATTAAACGTGTTGAGACTTGATTTAGGGCCTTCATACAGGTATGAGGGAATTTCAGTCAATGAGATAATTTCTGAGAGCTTCCCGGCTTCTTTCATGGTCGGCGGTCTTGCTTTAGTTATCGCGTTAATTATGGGAATTCCGGCGGGCATTATTTCAGCTTTAAATCGCGGTAAATGGCAAGATAGACTCTCTATAATTTTTGCTACACTCGGAGTAACTATACCAAGTTTTATAATTGCTGCTTTGCTCGTGTATATTTTTGCGTGGCGTTTAGGCTGGGCTACGGTGGGATTCTGGGAAGGATTTTCAACGGCGATTTTACCCGCGCTGACTCTTTCCCTATATCCGGCGGCTTTTATTTCTCGTTTAGTTCGTTCGAGCATGTTAGAAATTTTGACTCAAGACTATATCAGGACTGCATACTCTAAAGGTTTGAGCAAAAACGCAGTTATTTATATTCACGCGCTGAAAAATGCGATGATTCCCGTAATAACTTATTTAGCTCCTTTGACAGCAGGAATCTTAACTGGAAGTTTTGTAGTTGAACAAGTTTTCGGAGTCCCCGGGCTCGGCACATTTTTTGTTACAAGCATAAATAATCGAGATTATACGACAATAATGGGCGTTACTATATTTTACAGCGCGCTGTTAGTTTTCTTTAATTTGATTGCTGATTGCTGCCTTGCTTTAGTAGATCCCCGTATAAAATTGCAATGAGGTGATTTATAAAAATGTATGATTTTACGCCTTTAACGATTGAAGAGAGAACGAGCGCGGAAATTTTGAGACCGTCATTAACTTACTGGCAGGACGTTTGGATGAGACTCAAGAAAGATAGACTCGCTTTATTTGGCCTTGTAGTAATTGTTATTATGTTAATGCTTGCGATTTTTGCGCCTTATTTCTCAAGTTATGACTATGACACGACAAATTTTTTTGAGACTAATGAGCCGCCCAGCTTTAAGCACTTATTAGGGACTGACATGTTAGGGCGTGATTTATTTGTGAGGATTCTATACGGTGCAAGAATTTCTCTCGCTGTAGGAATCTTAGCAAGTTTTATAAATTTATTTATCGGAGTTATTTACGGGGGAATTTCGGGATTTTCAGGCGGGAAAATTGATAATTTCATGATGGGAGTCGTCGATGTGCTTTATAGCGTGCCTGTTATGATTTATGTAATTTTATTGATGGTAGTAGTAGGGCCGGGCTTGAAAAGTATATTTATAACGCTTGGAATTTCTTACTGGGCACCGATGGCGCGAATAGTAAGGGCTGAAGTGTTGAGACTCAAAAATGAAGAATTTATTTTGTCAGCCCGCGTGTTAGGAGCTTCACCGACAAGAATTTTACTGAGGCATTTAATACCTAATGCAATGGGATCTATTCTTGTAACTCTTACATTTTCGATTCCCGGCGCGATTTTCACGGAGGCTTTTTTGAGTTTCGTAGGTTTAGGAGTGTCTGCACCTATGGCGAGTCTTGGAATGCTCTGTAATGACGGTATAGGCGCGTTAATGGTATATCCGACTCAATTATTTTTCCCGGCTGCTGTGATTTCTATAATGATACTTGCATTTAACTTTTTAGGCGACGGCTTGAGAGATGCTCTTGACCCGAAATTAAGAAAGTGATTTTGATTTTCACTATTCTACTCGACTGCGAATGCAGTCGGGTGGGCGGGTAGGAGTAGAATAACGCATGAATTTACAACAAATATGCAATATAGCAAATATACCTATAATAAAGGA
>CAJOEQ010000064.1 GCA_905233515.1 uncultured Synergistales bacterium | reverse complement strand
TCCTTCGCATTTGCCCTCATAGAGTCGCATTATTAATCGGCAATTTAATCGGGCGTTTATTGCGTTTAATTTTATGGAAAAAAGTAGACAGGTGCGAGTCTCGCTGTGTAAAAGCACTCGGAGTCGGTGTAACTTTAGCGCGTGAGATAATCAAGAAATCATTTATAAATTTAGGAATGTCAGCCGTAGAATTTATAAGAATCCCCGTTATAAAACCGCGAATAACTGAACTTGTAAATTTTCCTGAAGAGAGTCAAAATCTTTTGCGTTCTGCTCTTTCACGGGGTCGGGGTGCTATATTAATGTGTACTCACATGGCGAACTGGGAATTAGCAGCGGCGAGGGTAATTCAGGCGGGTTTTGCTTTGAACTCTGTATATACGCCTCAAAGAGATAATAAAATAGATAACATAATCAAGAATATACGCGAAAATTTTTCAGGAATGCACATGATTACAAGTGAAGGGGGCGGCCTGCGTGAGATATTCAAGACTTTGAAGTCAGGCGGAATAATTGTAATAATGCAGGATTTAGACGCTCGTCAAGACGGAATAATAACAAAATTTTTAGGAATGGACGCAAGCACTCACGAGGGAATAGCGAAATTATACAAAAAATTTAAATGTCCTGTAATTGCTGCGAAATATTTTAGAGACTGGGCAAATCCTGAGCGGCATTATATAGAACTTAACGAAATTTTGAGCGATAGACTCGACAAAAACGGGCGCGAATTCGGAGAAGATATAAAATCAAGTATTGAGCTTTCTAATCAATTTATAGAAAATTTGATAAAGGAGAATCCTGAGCAATGGCTTTGGCTGCTGGACAAATGGGAATATACGCAAAAAAAAATTTAATTCTCGGAATTGACCCGGGACGAGATAAAACGGGCTTTGCTTTTGTTGATTTTGACGGGAATTTAAGAGCGTCAGGAATCTTTGAGACTTCAAAACGTGATAATTTCTTTGCTGACTATAAAAATTTTCAGGATTCAAATTTGATTATTGAGGGCAGCTCGGACTCGTTAAAAGACTCAGAAGTAAAATTTATTGCTCTAGGAAATGGGACTCACAGCAAAGAATTTCATAATTACCTGAAAAATTTTTCCCATGACGAGGAAAATATTATAATAATAGACGAGAAAAATACGACTCTTGAAGCGCGTGCTTTATACTGGAAATTGCATAGACCGAGCTTATTAACGCGGTTGATTCCTGAAGGTTTGAGAGTGCCTGATAGAGTTCTCGATGATTTGGCAGCGTGTATAATTGCATTACGAGCTTTGAAAAATATAAAAATATAGAGATATAAACGAGAATAGGCTATAATATTGTAAACTCATTAAGAATATATACAATCATTACAGGGAGGGAGATTAATTTAAAAATGGCCGGTATGGATAAACTTGTCGCTCTCGTGAATAGTTTTGCGTCGGCAGTGCTTTCCGTAGGGCGAGAGGTGGGGCTTAATATCACCCTCAACAAATCGAAAGTATCTCCGGGCATAAAAGTAGAAAATATTTGCACAGCGGCATTAATAGGCGTTGTAGGTGTAGGCTCACGAGGAACAGTAAATATAATGCTGAATAAAGACGGCTTTAATAATATTATTTCGTCAATGTCGGGCGGAATGATAAAACCTGTTATCGGTGATGATGTCTCTATGAGCGTTATCGGTGAATTGTCAAACATGATCGGAGGCCGTGCACTTGTACAAAGCGCGCTTGGAACTGTTGACGTAACGCCGCCGCAATTAATAATCGGAGATAATATCAGGAACGTAACAAAAGAAGATCAGGGCATGAAAAGTTTTACACTGCCTTTTACGCTTGAACCTTCAGGAGGGCTTTATCTTGTATTGTCCTTCAAGATTGATTAATTTATTTAACCTGTAATAATTAACACGTGGAAAATTTATAAACGGTTCTGGTCTAAGTGGGCCGGAGCCGTTTTTTGACACAATATAGAGGGAGAATTTTTTGTAATGCTGAAAAAATTTATATATGCGTTAATTATCGGGGTGATTATGGCCTTAACTCCTTTTAAGAGCGATGCCGGAGTCATTCTTGTTTTATCAGGAGGCGGCACAAAGGGATTCGCTCATTTAGGAGTCATGGAAGCTCTTGAGCAGAACGGAGTCGAAATTGTCGGCATTGTCGGTACAAGTATGGGCGCATTAATGGGAGCTTTACGAGCAAGCGGTTACAGCACTCAAGAAATGCATAAAATTATATCTGAGCTTGATTTACCTTCTTTGTTATCAGAGAATACCGGGCCCATGTTTGTTTTTTCAGGAAATGACAGGCGCGCAAAAACTAGCACAATCCCCGCATTGACTTATATAAAACGAGACGGCGAAAGAGGGCCGAAGGGCTTATTAACCGGCGATAAATTATATAATTATTTCTCGCAATTAATGCGTCATGTTAGTGAGACTCATTTTTACAGATTGCCGATCCCTTATGCGGCAGTTGCTACTGATATTAATACCGGTGAAAAAATTGTACTGCGTGAAGGAAGTATAGCCGCTGCAATGAGAGCTTCTATGTCAATTCCTGCATTGTTTGAGCCTTGGGTTATTGACGGACATTTACTTGTTGACGGCGGAGTTACTTCAAATTTGCCGGTTTACACAGCGCGTGATATATTCCCGAATATTCCTATTGTTGCCGTTGATATTTCTGATGCACTTGATACTTCTCATACTTTAGGGAATTACATGGATGTAATAAGCCAAGCACTTACAATTGAAGAAGCGAAGGCCGCAGATATTTTATTACGTCCAAAAGTTGAAGGACTCGGAATGCTTGACTCTACTGGCTCAGAGAATACTATAAAACTTGGCTATGATGCGGCAATGGAAAAAATTGACGAGATCAAAGCACTATCAGCGCGAGGGCCGGGACTCTACACTATCAAACGAAATAATAAATTAAGTGAAATCGTAGGAGATATTGAAGTTCACGGATTGCCGCCTAAAACAGCCGAACTTGTGAGAAAAGAGGCTCTAAAATGGATCGGGCGTAAAGTAAAACCTGAAGAATTAGATCACGCAATGGAAAAATTATCAGAAGCACAAGGAATCGAAATGGCAGATTATCAGCTTGGCCGGACTAATTCGGGCGATATACTTGTAAGAATTGACGTGAGACAATCTCCGGAGTTAAAAGTCGGTATATCAGGCTATTCAACAAATTTGCATTCTAATAGATGGCTATATCTCAAAGGAGAAGCACGGGGACTCTTATCAGAATATGACTCGTTAATAGGCGTTGCAAAATTAGGGGATCAATGGGGAATAGATTTAACTTATCAGACCGCGCCGCCGCCCTTGAGTAACTCATGGCAATTCACTTTATCAGCTCAAAAATGGGAACCCGCCGGCCCAAATGATCCATTTAGAAACTGGAAGAGATACGCCGCAGGTTTCAGCAAATTATTTGTATGGGGTAATGTAAATGTCGGAATAGGACTCGCATATGAACACGTAGAAGGCGACTCAATTTCTGAATCAAGACATGACGATAAAGACTCAGTCGGTCCGACTTTCTTTGCAGAATATGACACGCTTGACATTCCCGGAGATCCTACAAAAGGTTATTCGTGGCGTTTTAATGCTTGGTGGCCTGACTTAGAAGAAGTTGTTTTCAGAGCAAATTATTTCAAGCCGTTAAAAGTTTCGGAGATGTGGCGAATTTATTTCCGTGCAGGTTTTGCAGAAGGAGACATGAATAGACGCAGCCACGCCGTTTATCTCGGAGCAGCTGAAGAACTTTACTCAATCGCACGAAATCCCATCGAGGCCGAGCGCATGTTCTGGACTAATTTAGCATTCAGACGGATTATTACACGTACAGCAATGGGCGTTATAGCGGCTGAAGTATTTGCAAGCTGGGGCTATGCAATGGATAAAGAATGGCACAAGATAGACGCTCCGTGGGAAGTGGGACTCGCTGTGAACTTCCCGAATAATTTAGTTGACATGAAATTTGCTATAATGCACGGCTCAGAAGAAGATTTCAAAACAGGATTCTTTATAGGCATTCCTATATGGTGTAAATATTTAAGGAGGAATTTATAAATTGGCACGAAATATCACACCTAGACAAGAAAATTATTCACAATGGTATTTAGACGTAATCAAAGCAGCCGGACTCGCTGATTATGCACCTGTTCGCGGTTGTATGGTAATTCGTCCGACAGGTTATGCCATATGGGAGAATATACAGGCAAAATTTGACTCAGCTTTTAAGAAAACAGGACATGTAAACGCATATTTTCCGGTTTTGATTCCAAATTCATTTTTCCAGAAAGAGGCTGAACACGTAGAAGGCTTTGCACCTGAATTAGCAATGGTAACTCACGCGGGCGGCGAAAAACTCGAAGAACCTTACGCAGTTAGACCGACTTCTGAGACTGTAATAGGCTATATGTATTCAAAATGGATTCAATCATGGCGGGATTTGCCGGTTTTAATAAATCAATGGTGCAACGTCATGCGCTGGGAGAAACGGCCAAGATTATTTTTGCGAACTAGTGAATTTCTCTGGCAGGAAGGACACACAGCACACGAGACAGCAGAAGAGGCACGCGAAGAGACTCTAAAAATGTTAGGTGTTTATCGTGATGTTATAGAAAATGAGTTAGCAGTGCCAGTTATAGCCGGTGAAAAGACTGCGGGAGAAAGATTCCCCGGTGCTGTTGATACTTATACATGTGAGGCCATGATGAGCGACTCTAAAGCACTTCAGGCAGGTACAAGCCATTTTTTAGGTCAAAATTTTGCTAAAGCCTTTGACATTCAATATCAGAACAGAGAAGGAGAACTTGCTTACTGCTGGACGACTAGCTGGGGAGTCTCGACTCGTTTAATAGGAGCGTTAATAATGACTCATTCAGATGACGACGGATTAATTATTCCGCCCAGAATCGCACCCGTTAAAGCTGTTATTTTGCCGATTTCAAAAGATGAAAGCATAGCAGCTAATAAAATTCTGCCCATTGCTAAAGAATTAGCGGCAAAACTTGATGACTCACTCGGCGGAATGTATACAAAAATTGATACGGACTTTCACGCCCGCCCCGCTGATAGATTTTTCACGCATTTACAGAAGGGAGTCCCCTTAAGGCTCGAACTCGGAGAAAAAGATTTAGCAGCAGGAACAGTAAGACTTGTTAGACGTGATACAGGCGAAAAAATTGATGTCAAATCTGAAAACGTAATAGACACGGTGAAAAAATTACTTGATGATATTCAAGCAAATTTATTTACCCGCGCAAAAAATTTCAGAGAAGATAACACCTACGACGCGGCAAATTATGACGAACTCAAGGAAATTATTAATAATAAAGGCGGATTTGTGAGGGCTTATTTCGGAGGCAGTATTGAAGACGAAAAGCGAATCAAAGAAGAGACGGGCGGGGCGACTCCGCGAGTTATTTTGCCGGGCGATAATCGGGGGAAGTGCTTTATAACTGGTCAAGATAACGCGAGATTAACAATTTTTGCGAAGGCTTATTAATGTACGAGGCTGATTTAATATTTTCATGCGGCGAAAATAATTATTTGCCCGTTGTAGATGTCTGGATAGTTATAGATGTCTTGCGCGCTACAACAGTAATGACTCGCTGGTTTGAACTCGGAGGCGGTGCGCTTTATCCCGTAAAAACTCCTGACGAAGCAAGAGTCTTAACTTATGAACTCACCGAGCAAAATTTAAAGCCGCTTTTAATGGGAGAAGTAAACGGGATTCCTCCTGAAGGTTTCACGCTAGGAAATTCGCCGGTTGATTTAAATCTCGGATTGATTCGCGAACATAACTGCGGAGTAATGTCAACGACTAATGGCACAGTAGCTTTACTTGAGGCGGCATCTTCAGGGAGTCCCGTTATTGCTGCTAGTTTGAGAAATTATGCGGCCTGCTTAGATTATGCGTTAACTTTAGGGAATAATATAGGCTTTTTGTGTTCAGGACGTAAAAAGCGGCCATCATGGGAAGATACTTTGTGTGCTGGTGCGATTCTGAAATTATTGCAGAGTCGGGGCGAATTATTGACGACTGACAGCGCAAAAATTGCTATGTTGTTATGGCAGAATCGCGGCGATAATCTCGAAAAATTTATAATGAATTCGACTCACGCGCAGTATCTCGAGAAAATCGGCTATCTTGATGATATTGCTTTTGCGAGTCAGTGCAACGTCTCTACAGTTGTCCCAGTTTTGACGATTGATAAAGATTCAAGAAATATTTTGCGCAGTGTATCAGGAAATTCAGAGCCTTATCATAATATTGACTCGCAGGAAATCAAGCCCGAACCCGCAAAAAATCTTGATCCATTTGAGGAGTTATTATCATACACAAAGAAACCGGCTCAATATTTTTTTATAGGCAGAAAGGAGAAATAAACGCTTGAAAACTTTATATCTTGATTGCTTTGCAGGAATTGCGGGCGATATGTTTATAGGGGCATTGTTGAATCTTGTCCCGACTCATAAAATTTTAATTGAAGGCTTGAATAAATTAACCGGACTCGATTCTAGTGAGTACGAGCTAATAATCGAGAATTCAACAAAAAACGGGATTTCAGGAATAAATTTTGACGTGAAATTGACTCATCATCACGAACACCACGAACACGATCACGAGCATGAACACGAACATCATCATCATCACGGCAGGAATTTAGCGGATATTGAAAAAATTATCATGTCAAGCACTCTGAATGAAAGAATAAAGCGGGAATCTTTGCGGGCGTTCTCACTCTTAGCAAATGCAGAAGCTAACGTACACGGAACTACACCCGATAAAATTCATTTTCACGAGGTCGGAGCGGTTGACTCAATAATTGATATAGTAGGCTCATTTATATTAATTGACTCATTGAATTGGCCGCGCGTGATTTGTTCAAATATAAATGTCGGTTCAGGTACTGTGAAGTGCGCACATGGGATTTTGCCCGTTCCTGCTCCTGCGACTGAATATTTATTGCGTGGTCTGCCAGTTTTCTCTAATGGCTCACCTATGGAGAGAACGACTCCGACTGGTGCATTACTCGTTAAGATTCTTGCTGATGCATTCGGGAATATTCCGACTGGGAAAATTACAGCGTCAGGCTATGGAATCGGAAATAATGACTCGCCGGACATGCCGAACGTTTTGCGCGCTCTCTTGATAGACTCAGACATCAAAGACGACGAATTTATACATGAAAAATTAGCTTTGATTGAATGCAATATTGATGACATGAATCCTCAAGACTATGAGCCTGTTTCAGAGAAATTATTTAATGCTCAAGCTCTCGACGTATGGACTGAAAATATTTACATGAAAAAATTTAGGCCGGGCGTAAAATTCTGCTGTCTTTCTGAACCTGATAACGCAAGCAAACTCGCAAAAATAATTTTGACTCATACGACTTCACAGGGAGTCAGAATCAGCGAACTTGATAGACTGCGCTTAAAATGGGAGATTCAAGAGATTAATACTTCACTGGGCAAAATTAGAGTCAAGATTACTAGCTTAAACGGTGAAATTTTACGCAAAATTCCCGAATATGAAGACGTGAAGGCTCTTGCGCTTGAACATGGCCGCTCAATATGGGAGATTCGCAAAATTATTTATTCATGTCTATAAAAATTTATAAGCAAAAAAGGAAGTGGCAAACTTGAAAAATAAAATCGTAATCGCTGAATATATCTCATCAGGTAAAAATTTTATCGATGACATAATAAGCCGCGGCTATGAGCCTGTATTGCTTGAAGGAAATTATCCTAATATAAGCGAAGAAATGAATGTTCTTCGTGCAGAGAGAGACTCAATAAATGCACGTTTTGCCGGAAAATTTCAGATCATCAAAGAAAATCCCGACTATAATGCAATTTTACAGCAAGTACGAGAATTAAAGCCCATTTTAGTATTAGCCGGTAATGAGTTCGGTGTTGAGCTTGCAACAAAACTATCAAATGATTTAGGACTCGCGGGGAATCCTGTATCAAGACTCCCGCAAATGACTCAGAAAGACAAAATGCATGAGGCCTTGAAAGATTACGGGATTCGCTATATTCGCGGCAAATTAGTATCTTCGATTGAAGAGGCCGAGAAATTTTTTAATGAACTTGATACGCAAAATACAGTCGTGAAACCTGCAAGGGGCGCGGGGACTCAAGGTGTATATATTTGCAGTAATCGTGAAGAAATGCTCTCAGCAGTCAGCAAAAATCTTGAATTAAATCCTGATACACTTATTCAAGAACGCATAATAGGCACTGAATATATAGTAAATACTACTTCATGCAATGGCCGGCACAGTTTAATATCAATGGCTTCATATGAGAAAATCAAGCTCTCAAACGGTACAAACGCATATAATAATTTTCAAATTGTAAAGGAACTTGATATAGGACACTGGGAGCTTGTAAATTATGCTTATGACGTAGCAAATGCAATCGGAATAAAATACGGCCCAGTTCACGGTGAATACATGATCGACGAGAAAGGCCCCGTGCTGATAGAAGTAAACTGCCGCCCTATGGGTGCATCAATGCGCAGAAAATTTCTTGACAGCATATACGGCCATCATGATACTGATAAAATTTTAGATTCATATCTTGATCACGAAAAATTTAACGAGGACCGCAGAAAGCCTTACAGGACTCACAATTTCGGAGCAATCAAATTTATTATAGTTCCTAATGATACGCGCGAATATTCAACGCCCATAATGCAATTAAGCCGTCATTTAAGGAGCTACTACGACGCAAATTTTACAGGTGCAGGCAATAGGGACGATTTACCGAAAACTAGAAATCTTGAGACTGCGGGCGGAGTTATTTATCTTTTACATGAAGATGATAAAATTGTTCGCGAGGACTGCCGGATTTTGCACGAAATCGAAATGAAATATCCTGATTTAATATTCCAGAACGAGAATTTAACTTTTAAGACACCCGATAAATCCCTAAGCATTGAGCAGGTAATTAACACGACAAATTCTAAAGGCAGTATATTAATTTTAAGCGATATTAATCAGGAAGTAAAAGGCTCCTGCGTAGTAACAAGCGATCAAGAATTATCTTCAGCATTTGACAGCTACGAACAGGGAATAATTTACTTGAATAAAGCCGAATCTTTTGCGGACGTTGAAAGCCTGGCAGAAAAAATTTATAAGTTAATCAGCAAAATAAGACGAGGCGGACGCGTTATAATTCCTGAAAGCACATACTGCAATATTCCATATGGCATAAAGGGAATCGAGATTCTTTTACGTGTTGCAGGACTCAAGATTGAAGCTCCGATTTATGAGTCAAAACAGGAAAAAATATTAATTGCCACTAAAGGATAAAATATAAATCATGACAGAACGCGAAAAAATGACAGCAGGAGAATTATATAATCCCGCAGATCCTGAACTCGTTAAATTACGTCAAAAGGCTCATAAATTATGCGCTCAATTTAATAAAATTATTGACGATGAGGACGATTTAAGATATTTAATTCTGCGTGAGTTATTGCCTGATTATGACGCTGACGAGATTTATTTTCAAGGGCCTATTTATTTTGACTATGGATTTAATACTCATATCGGGAAGAATTTTTACGCAAATTTCAACACGACTATTTTAGATGTCTGCCCGGTCTATATCGGCGATAATGTTATGCTTGGTACTGGTGTATCGCTTTTAACTCCTTTGCACCCGCTTGAATACAAAAATAGAAATCCCCGCATGACTGAAAACGGGGGATTAATTATTCTTGAATATGGGAAGTCTATAACAATCGAGTCTAATTGCTGGCTTGCTTCAAATGTTACAGTTACAGCCGGAGTCAAAATCGGTGGCTGGCAGTGTAGTAACTCGCGACATCCCCCCGAATTCACTCGCCGCCGGAGTCCCTTGCAAAGTTATTCGCGAAATTATTCAAGAGTAAGAAAGCCCGGCAAAACTTTTTCAAGCTCGTTAAAATCATATTCGCCGACTGATTGACCCTCCCGGAATAATAACGCACCTCCGGGAGTTCCTGCTATTCCGAATTGTGCGTGTCTTGCTTCTTTAGGCCCGTTCACTTCACAGCCCATCACGGCAACTGATACACCGTCCGGCAAATTCTTTAATAACGGCTCAACAATTTTTACAAGTCTCATGACATCAGCGCGCCGCCTTCCGCATGTTGGACAAGAAATTAAATTAACGCCTCTGACTCTCAAATCAAGAGCCTTTAAAATTTCATAGCCGACTCTGACTTCTCGTTCGGGTTCGTCAGTTAAAGAGACTCTCAAAGTGTCGCCGATTCCTTGTGATAATAAATTCGAAATGCAGGCCGTACCCTTTACGACTCCGCCATCACCCGGCCCGGCCTCAGTCAAGCCTATATGCATAGGGAAGTCAGGATAATTTTTTGCGATTAATTTATTTGCATTTATGCACTCATTCACATTTGAAGACTTTGCAGAGAGAATTATATTTGTGAAATTGTGATTTAATAATAAATTAGCCTGCTCACTTACTGCGATAAATAGTGCTTTTGACCTGTCGCCGTTTGCCTGCTCTAATTGCGCTTGTGAGAGTGAACCGCCATTTGCGCCGATTCTTATTACAACTCCTAAATTTTTTGCAGTGCTTATTACGTCATTTAATTTATTCAGCGGCATATTTCCGGGATTTATGCGAATTGCCCGGCAGCCCGACTCCATTGCAAGAATAGCTAAAGCAGGATCAAAATGTATATCAGCCATTATAATTAATTTCGTGTGAGAGACTAAATATTTTAAGTCATCAGCAAATTTTTTGTCAGGAAGTGCCGCCCGTGCCATCTCACAGCCTGAATTAATTAGCCGTTCACATTGTGATAAACACTCTTCGCGCTTATCTAACGAAATTTTTAGCATACTTTCGACTCTGACAGGAGCAGACCCGCCTATTGTTAGAGAATTTATATTTACTTGATTCTTGCTGTACATGATTTCACCCGTTTAATGAGTCATAAATAAATTATATACGTCCTTGCACGTTATAAGAATCATCAACGAAATTAACAGCACAAAGCCCGCCGTGTGAATCCATGTTTCTACTTTTTCAGGGAGCCGCCGTCTTACAATCATCTCAAGCAAGACAAATAATATTCTACCGCCGTCAAGCGCAGGAATCGGAAATAAATTCAATATGCCTAAATTCAGCGCAATAATCGCTATAAACGTTATGAAATCCCATAGTCCTGACCTCATTGCACGGCCTGACATTGAAGCAATACCAACCGGCCCGGTTACGTCAGCGTCTCGTTTTTGAGTGATTAATTCATAAAGCCCGCGCAGCATCATCATGCTCATTCTATAAGTATATCCGGCTGAACTCGTTAATGCTTGAATAAATCCGTAACGCTCATAAGAAGGCGAAACGCCTAACATTGGCCGCCCGTATTCTTTATTGACTGGGACATTGACAGAAATATTTAAAATTTCTTGATCGCGCTTAATTTCGAGTTTTATATTTGAATCTTTCAAGCTCTCTTCACGAATTTTTTCGGACATTTCGCGCCACTTTGACACGTTTATATCGTTCACCTTTAAAATCTCGTCGCCAGCTCTCAAGCCTGCCATTTCAGACGGGAATCCCGGCATAATTTCACCGATTCTAGTGTGATCCATGTCTAAAACTCCGTGACCGTAAAGAAATAAAGCAGTCAATAACACAGCAAGCAAAATATTAAACAATGACCCATTAAGCAAAATAAAAAATCTCTTCCAAGCGGGCTGCTCGTTGAAACCTTTACCCGGTATGACTCGCTCGTCGTCGTCTTCTTCTCCCATTCCAGCAAGCCGGCAAAATCCTCCAATCGGCAAAATTCTAATTGACCATAGCATATTATTTTTGTCCCTGTGCTGAAAAATTGCCGTACCCATTCCGAACGCGAATTCATGAACTTGAACGCCTAAAATTTTCGCCGTGATATAATGCCCGTATTCATGAACTACTACACATACTGCAATGACTATAATAAAAGCTATAATGCTAGCTAACAATTTTTTAGTGCCTCCTGTTATAAATAAATATAATATTTTAGCGTAAAATTCTATAATAATTCTCTCACGCGCTGAAAAAATGCAATATAATAAATCGCTGCGATAAATTTTGCTGTCTCGTGAATATATAGCACAAATAATTTTATCTCGTATAAGCCTCTTTCATTCGCTTTAAAGCGTCATTAATATAACTCGTAGGACATGCAATATTCCAACGCTCAAAGCATTCTCCTTGTTTACCGAATATATACCCCTCATCAAAAAATAATTTTGCTTGAGTATGATTTAATTTTTCGAGCTCGCTATAACTCAGGCCAAGCCCCCGGCAATCAAGCCATAATAAATAAGTGCCTTCGAGGTCATATGCTTTAATTGAGGGAATTTCACGCGCAAGAAAGTCTACAATAATTTTTTTATTCGTATCAATAATATTAATTGCCTCATCGAGCCATTTTCCACAAAATTTATAAGCCGCTTCACATGCTCTGTAACCTAAAATATTGCATTTAGGATTTGGATTTGTGAGTCTCCGGGCGTTAAAGTATTTTCTGTGCAATTTCTCATCAGGTATAAATATATTTGAAGTCTGTAAACCTGCGATATTAAAACTTTTGCTCGGAGCAGTGCAAATTATTGAGTTAAGCGCAAAATCTTTATCAATCGCCGCAAAAACTGTGTGAGTATAACCGGGCATAATTAAATCATTATGAATCTCATCACTTATAACTAGCACATTATATTTTAAGCAAATTTCGCCGATTTTTATTAACTCTTCACGAGTCCAGACTCGCCCGACGGGATTATGAGGACTGCACAAAATAAATAATTTCGTGTTAGGGTCTGCTGCTTTGCGTTCGAAATCGTCAAAATCAATTTTATAACTTGTACCAGTGTCAATTAATTCGCACTCAACGAGAACGCGTTTATTAAATTCTATAGCTATATACATGGGATAATAAACAGGAGTCAATAACATAACGCCGTCGCCCTCTCGCGTGAAAGTTTTTACGATCTCAAAAAATGCGTCGACTACTCCATGAGTGTTTAATATCCATTCAGGTTTTGCGTCCCAGTTGTGCCGAGTCCTCATCCAGTTGCAGACGGTCTCTAAATATTCGCGCGTCGGGTTTGCATAGCCCATGATTGAATTATCGAGTTCATTTTTTAGCGCGTCAATAATTTCAGGTGCCGTGAAAAATTCCATATCAGCGACTGAAAAGGGGATTATATTTTCTGACTCATCAATGCCGAATTTAGTTAATTCGTCCCATTTGCCCGAACCTGTATTAAATCTTTTGTGTATAGATTCAAAATTATATTTCATTTTGTTTGCTCCTCGTGTAAATATGGCCTAAATATACTACAAAAGAATAAGCGCACAAGGTTTAAAGCTCTAATCCAGTATTTAAACTTGCAAGATTTCATTAATCCGCATATAGTCTCACCTAAAAAAGGCGATATTTCGTGCTTGTATTCGAAATAATTTACTCGTTTTAATATATAAGCCAAAGCATAATTTCAAGTTTTGCTAAATCAGGTCTATTAATGCTCATGAAATAATTATAACGATCTTGAGCTATAAATTTTCTGTCTTGGAATTCACGGAGATTAAATTTTGTTTGATATAAAATATTAGTAATTCCCGAATTATTTAACAAGTGAATATATAATGCTTGATTCAATAAAACTATTTTATTGCATTTGCCTATTACTCTATGTATTATAGCCGTATCTTCATGAAGATTATCGAGTAAACGAATATCGTTAAAAATTTCAGATTTATATAATTTCGTCCATAAGACATCATATTCTAAAGCATCATTATAAATATTAAATGCCTCATCGCGGGATATTAATTTTAATGCTTCAGAAAATGCGCTTTTATACGGGTATACATTATCATTTATATCGACAAGAGAAAAACTGCATATGCTCATATCTGCGTTATATTCTTTCATTGCGTTATATAAATTTTCGTACATATCAGGCAAAATATAATCATCACTATCAACAAATCCTACAAGAGTCCCTCTCATGACATCAAGTCCTGAATTTCTCGCTATAGCCTG
>CAJOEQ010000063.1 GCA_905233515.1 uncultured Synergistales bacterium | reverse complement strand
CATGATTTCTATTTGGGCGCAGATTTTAACCTTTATATTAGGAGGAAATATTAAATTGGCAGTAGCAAGTATGAAGCAGTTGCTCGAATGCGGAGTCCACTTCGGACATCAAACACGCCGCTGGAATCCCAAAATGAAGCCTTACATTTTCACCGAACGTAACGGAGTCTATATCATTGACCTTCAGAAGACAGTAAAAGGTCTTGACCGTGCATATGATTTTATTCGCGAGACAGCAGCAGCCGGCGGACATGTTTTATTTGTAGGAACTAAGAGACAGGCTCAAGAGACTATACGCGACGAAGCAACAAGGTGCGGGCAGTATTATATTAATCAACGCTGGCTAGGCGGATTAATGACTAACTTCCCGACTATCAGACGCAGAATCTCCCGTATGCTCGAATTACGCAAATATGACGAAGAAGGCACTTGGGAAGAATTCACGAAAAAAGAAACAGCAGCTCTCAAGAAAGAACAGCTAAAACTTGAGAAATATTTAGGTGGAATCGCCGCAATGACTTCTGTACCTGATGCAATTTTCTTAATTGACCCAAGACGTGAAGAAAACGCAATCGCTGAAGCAAGAAAATTAGGCATTCCCGTTGTCTCAATCGTTGACACGAACTGCGATCCCGAAATGATTGATTATCCCATTCCCGGAAATGATGACGCTATCAGAGCAATTAAATTAATTACCGGCTTAATGGCTAATGCAGTCATTGAAGGCAGACAAGGTGAAGACGCTGTTATTATTCCTGTTCAGGAATTGAGCGGCCCCGACTCATTGAGCGATGACGAAAAATTAATTGCTGAACGTGAACGCCTCCATGATACTTATGAGGGCAATATCGACGACGAAACTATGGAGGGCTAAATCATGGCAGAAATTACAGCAGCAAAAGTTAAAGAATTACGCGAGCGCACAGGTTCGGGAATGATGGACTGCAAAAAAGCTCTGGCAGAAACTAACGGCGATATGGAGAAAGCTATAGACTATCTTCGTGAAAAAGGTCTAGCAAAAGCAGCTAAGAAGGCCGAACGTAACGCCAGCGACGGCAGAATCTTCCATATTGTGAGCAAAGACGGCAAACTCGGAGTCATGATTGAACTTAACAGTGAGACTGACTTTGTAGCAAAGACTGATGAGTTTAACGGACTCGGAGACAGCATAACGACTCATTTATTCAATAAGGCATTTGCTGACAATGAGTCATTACTCGCAAGCGTTCACGAGTCAGGCAGCACAATCAATGAATTAATCACGGGAATTATTGCTAAACTCGGCGAAAATATAGTATTAAAGCGTTTTGCAAGATTTGACGTATCAGATGGCCGCGCATTCTGTTATATTCACAGTAATTACAAAGTCGGTGCTTTGTTAGAACTCGAATCAGCTGATAAATCAAAACTTGAGACTCCCGAATTTGCAGAATTAGGACATGAAATTTGTATGCAGATTGCAGCAGCTAACCCGTTATATTTAGTCTCTGAAGATGTCCCCGAAGACGTATTAGAGCGTGAGAAGGCCGTTTATCGTCAGCAGCTTTTAGACGAGGGCAAACCTGCGGACAAAATCGAGAAAATTATTCCCGGCAAATTAAGAAAATATTTCGAGACAGCTTGTTTGCTTGAACAGGAATATATTAGAGACTCAGACAAGAAAGTTAAAGATTTGCTTGCTGAAGTAGGTAAGAAACTCGGCACAAAAATTACTGTAAAGCGTTTTGCACGTTTTGCTATTGGCGAGTAATAAAATTTTGCCCCGGTGTGAGTGTAAAAATTTGCGCCGGGTATTTTTTTAATTTATGGAGGCTGAGATAATGCCCAGATTCAGACGTATATTATTGAAGCTCTCAGGAGAAGTATTAGCGGGTGAAAAACATTCTGGCTTAGATTTCGGAGTAATTCAGGATTTCGCCGAGAATTTAGCAAAGATTCGTGATGGAGGCTTTGAGCTTTCTCTTGTAATCGGCGGCGGGAATATGCTGCGCGGGCGTGATGCTCTTGATTACGGGCTTGACCGTGTAAGCGTTGACTCAATTGGAATGCTCGGCACTGTTATGAATGCATTGGCAGTAAAAGCAGCTCTTGCAAATATAAATATCCCCGCTCAAGTTTTATCAGCTGTAGGAATGCCCCCGATTGCTGATTTATATAATCGTGAACGCGCTAGAGATTTTCTTTCGTCGGGTCATGTAGTTATTTTTGCGGCAGGAACAGGACACCCGTTTTTTTCGACTGATACGGCGGCGGCCTTGAGAGCGTCAGAACTCGGACTCGATTGCGTTATTAAAGGCACAAAAGTTAACGGCATTTACGATAAAGACCCCGCAAAATTTTCCGATGCTAAATTTATAGCCGAATTGACTTACAGTGAGGCAATTTCACGCGATATTAAAGTCATGGATACAGCGGCTTTTGCAATTTGCCGAGAAAATAAAATCCCCGTCTGGGTCATAAATATTCAGGACTCGGGCTGGGCAGATAATATAATTAACGGTGTCAATACTGGTACACTTTTAAAGGAGGATTAATTAACGATGGCAACAGATGAACTTGCAGAACTACGCGCAAATATGGACAAGGCTATAGCTTTTCTTCAGAGTGAATATTTGTCGATACGAACAGGACGCGCTCACCCGGGACTCGTCAGTGATATTAAAGTCGATTATTACGGAAATCCAACGCCCATTAAGCAGCTCGCAAATGTTACTATTCCTGAAAGCAGGTCGATTCAGGTTGCTCCGTTCGACAAAGGGACTCTAAAAGCTATCGAGAAAGCAATTTTAGCGGCAAATATCGGGATGACTCCTCAAAGCGATGGGACGCCTGAACTCACAAAAGCAAGACGCGTAGAACTCACAAAATTATTAGCCCGTAAAGCTGAAGAGTCAAAAGTTGTAATCAGAAATTACAGGCGCGATACTATAGAGACTCTCAAGAAACAGGAAAAAGCCTCAGAAATTACAGAAGACGACCTCAAAAAATTTACTAAAGATGTTCAGGACATTACGGACAAATATATTAAGAAAATTGATGAGGTCTATAAAATTAAAGAAAAAGAAGTACTCGAGGATTAGCGCAAAAAAATTTTAATCTCAAAAAGGGGGATTTATATATATATGGACGAAAGCACTCAGTATAATACGCCCGGTTATATAACGTTTAAAATGAAATTCAAGCGTTTGACTGGTATAGATTTAAATTCGTACAAAGATCAGATTCACCGCAGGACTCATGAATTAATGAATCGCTGGAAATGCAAGAATCACGACGAATATTTTGATATTATCAACAGCGACGAGAAAAAATTACGTGAATTTCTTGATCACCTGACAATCAACGTGTCTGAATTTTTCAGGAATGACTCTCAATGGTGGAAACTCAGAGATAAAATTATTCCCGAATTAATCAAGAAACGCGGTACTAAACGCCTTAAACTTTGGAGTGCAGGCTGTGCAACAGGTGAAGAGCCCTATTCACTTGCAATTCTTTCGGCTGTATGCGGTCTTGATACTATGAATCCAGTTTTAGCGGCTGATATTGATCAGGGAGCAATTAACACAGCTCAGAAAGGCAATTACCGTAAAGCGCAATTATTGAATGTCCCTAAAGAATATCTTGCAAAATATTTCACGACTAAGGACGGCGGAGCTACTTATGACGTAAACCCTGAAATCAAGCGCAGAGTCTCATTCAAAAGATTTAACATGATTGAAGATCCTTTCGGGGCAAATTTTGATATTATTCTTTGCCGCAATGTCGTTATTTATTTCACAGGAGCAACTAAGGACAAATTATACAAGAAATTTTTTGATGCTCTTGCGTCGGGCGGTTATTTCTTAGTCGGTTCAACTGAACAAATTTACGGCTATCAACAAATAGGATTCGAGTCAGCAGGGCCGTTCTTATACACGAAAAAATAAATGTATGAGCATTCGTTGACTAATTCACTTAAAAATGTAGTCTTGAGTCTCTGCAATAAAACAGGCTGGCGAAAAGTTAATAGAGTTGTTGCAAAAGTCGGCGGCCTTAGGAGCGTTAATCCTGAATTAATGTCGTTTATCTTTGCAGGACTCACAAAAGACACTCCAGCAGAAGGCGCAATTTTATCGGTGATTATGTTACCCATAACTTTGCGCTGTAACTCCTGCGGCAGAATAGGAATCAGAGAAGAGAAAATTTTTACTTGTCCCACTTGCGGAAGTGATGACATTAAAATATTATCGGGTCTTGAACTCGGTATTGAAGCAATAGAGGTTGACAACAATTTTTATAACTATGAATGAAAACGGGAAAAAAATATTATCGCAATTATCAGCTCGTCAACAGCAGGCAGTAAAATACATTGACGGGCCTTTACTTGTTTTAGCAGGTGCAGGGAGCGGGAAGACTCGAGTCCTTACTCATAAAATAGCGTGGTTAGTAGCTGAAAATATAGCCGAACCTGATAAAATTTTAGCTGTAACTTTCACGAATAAAGCCGCCGGAGAAATGAAATCACGTATAGACTCGCTTTTACCGGGAATTAAAATCAACGCGGGGACTTTTCACGGATTCGGAGTAAAATTTTTATTCAGACACAGGGCAGCAGCTGCCGAAATTGCCGGATTAGCTAATAATTTTTCAGTTTTTGACAGAAATGACTCGCGCTCACTTTTACAGCAATTAATCAAAGAATTAAAATTTCCTGAAGGTGAATTAACGCCGGCTCAAGCAATGGACGCTATAGCACGAGATTATATGATGTGGGCTGAATCAAGCCATGAGTCAGAACTTGACGAGAATACTTATAAACTTGCTCATGCTTATAGAAATAGACTCCGTGAACTTAACGCAGTAGATTTTGATGATTTGATGATTTTGCCGCTTCAGATTTTGAGCCGTTATCCTGAAATTAAACGCAAAGAACAGGAGCAAATACAATGGCTCTTAGTTGATGAGTATCAAGACGTGAATTTGCCGCAGTATAAATTAATTCGTTACTTGGCCGGAAATAACTGCATTGTCAATGTCGTAGGAGATCCCGATCAGTCAATTTATGGGTGGCGCGGTGCAGAACTTAGAATGATTCTAAATTTTGAACACGATTTTGACGACGCTAAAACTATTATTCTTGACGAAAATTATAGATCTACCGGGAATATTTTAGCGGCTTCTAATGCACTTATACGAAATAATACAGCAAGATTAAAGAAGGATTTACACACGTCGAGAAGTCAAGGGGAGAAAATTTACACTCTTTTAGCGCAAAATGATTTTCAAGAGGCTGATTTTATAGTTCAAGAAATAGAGAGACTTTGCAGAGTCTATAATTATGATTATAAAGATATTGCGCTTCTATATAGACAAAACGCAATGAGCCGTATTTATGAGCAAAAATTTTTAGAGAATCATATACCGTATAGAGTGATAAAGGGACTTTCATTTTATGACCGCATGGAAGTACGTGACGTGTTAGCAATTCTTAAGCTCGCATTAAATCCCTTTGACCGTGCCGCACTTGATAGAGTCTCAAATTTCGCAATTAAGGGAATGGGCCCTAAACGCCGTGCAGAATTTGAAGAATGGCTCTCAACTCAGAAAGATTTACGCGATGACCCCGCAAAAATATGGTCTCTTGTTCTCGGTGGAGCTTGGAACGTTCAAGGCTCATTCTTGGAAGTCGTAAAAAATTTTGCGTCTCATATGTGCGCAATTCTCGAAGTTGCTGACGACGGAATAAGGCCGGCTGTTAATTATGTGCTCGAAGAAATGAATTACCGCGAATATTTAAAGCAGCATGACCCGGACTCGTGGAGCGACAGAGTCGAAAACGTTAAAGAGTTAAAATCTATTGTGCCAAATGGCAAATTAAGCGAGACTTTAGCAGAAGCAGCCTTATTTACTGACGCTGATACACAGCCCGATAATCAAGAAAGCGCAGTAGGTTTATTGACTCTTCACGCGTCAAAAGGTCTAGAATTTCCTGTAGTTTTTCTTGTCGGCATGGAAGAAGATATATTCCCGAGTTCACACGCACGCGACAATGAAGAAGAAATGGAAGAAGAACGCCGTTTGTGTTATGTAGGAATGACTCGCGCTGAAGAAAGATTATATTTGACTGCTGCAAGGTCGAGAAGGCTTTACGGCGGAATAATTCAAAAAGGTTTCTCGCGATTCTTGTTTGAGATTCCTGATTCTTGTCAGAAAGTTGACGACAGGGGGAAGGCTCCAATAAGACAAAAAACTTTTTTCAGTCGAAATAATAATTATAATGATTATCGCAGTAACAGGCAGTATCGGAGCTGGTAAATCAACAGTCAGTAAATTACTAGCTGGAAAAATTTGCTGTGAAAGGTTTGACGCTGATTCTATAGTCGCTGAATTATGGCAGAGCGAAAAAATTAAATCCCTCGCAATAAAACGCTGGGGAGCAAAAATTATTGACTCATCAGGAAATATTATCAAGTCAGAAATTTCACGGCAGATTTTCACAGATAAAAGCGAATACAAATTTTGTAATGATATGATTCACTCTCTAGTCATGAAAGAATTACACGAACGCACGGAAAATTTAGCAATTTCTGTGTTAGAAATTCCCCTATTGTTTGAGGCTGGGCGGCCTTCATGGATTGATATAATAATTTATGTGAGAGCAAATTATAATATCAGGCTCGAAAGATGCATTAACAATCGCGGATGGACTGAGCAGGAATTATTAAGACGGGAAAATTTATTAATGCCTGAAAATGTTAAAATCTCTCAAAGTGATTATATTATCGAGAATGATAAAGGACTCGACGATTTACAGGAGAAAATTAATTCATTTATAATTACAGAAATTTATACACAGGAGAAAATTTTTTAATGAATACTAAATCTAAAGAAGTACCAGAAAGAAAAGACATTCCCGCAAATTTTAAATGGGATCTCGAGGCAATTTATAAAACTTTTGACGACTGGCAGAAATCTTTTAATGAAGTCAAAGCAAAAATTGAATCTATAAAAAATTATTCAGGCCGGCTCGGTGAAGGTGCTGACACTTTACTTGCTTTTATTAAGGACGACGAGGCATTATCGCTTGAATTAAATAAATTATACGTCTATGCAAATATGAAGAGTCATGAAGACTTGCGCGAGTCTAAACCTATGGAATTAGCCGGACTCGCTGAAAATTTATTAGTTCAATACTCTACGGCGGTCGCTTTCTTTGAGCCTGAAATTCTTTCACTTCCTGATGACTATATTAATAATTGCATTAAGAATCAGCCCGATTTGACTATGTATGAATTCTTTTTCCGGAAATTACTGCGTGAACGTGAGCACATTTTATCGCCCGAAATTGAATATTTACTTGCTAAGACCGGCGAAATTTCTTCAGTTCCTGATAACGCATTCACTCTTTTAACTGACGCAGATATGAAATTCCCTGATATTCAGGACGATGACGGCAATTTAACGGAACTCACAGAAGAACGCTGGTACAAATTCAGCCGGAGTCTTAATCGTGAAGTCAGGCGAAATGCTTTTATAGGAATTTACGGGACTTATGAGAAATTCAAGAATTCAATCGCGGCACTATATGCAGGTTCAGTGAAGGGCGATATTTTTTACTCTCAAGCAAGAAAATATAATAACTCTCTTGACATGGCTTTATTTGCTGAAAACGTCCCCGAATGCGTTTATAATCACGTTGTAGAGACTGCGAAAGAATACGCGCCTTTAATGCATAAATTAATATCACTGCGCAAAAAAGTTTTAAATCTTGATGAGTTCCATTTTTATGATTTAAACGTGCCGATTTCGCAGGAACCTTCAGACGATATAAATTTTAGTGATGCCGTAGATTTAGCGGTGAAGGCTCTTGCGCCGCTCGGTGATGATTATATCGCGAATTTCAAGCGCGGGATCTCTCAAAACTGGATCGACATTTACGAGAATAAAGGCAAAAGAAAAGGTGCTTACTCATGGGGGAGTTATGGGACTCATCCTTACGTGTTATTAAATTATAACGGGACTTTGCGCGATGTATTTACGCTTGTTCACGAAATGGGTCATAGTTTGCACAGTTATTATTCACGCGAGAATCAGCCTCAAGTTTACGCAGATTATACTATTTTGCTTGCTGAAGTAGCTTCTACGACTAATGAGGCACTATTACTTGAATACATGTTAAATAACGCGTCGAGTCAAGAAAATAAAAAATGGCTGCTTAATTATTATTATGACATGGTAAGAACGACTTTTTACAGGCAAGCCATGTTTGCAGAGTTTGAACGAGAGACTCATAATCACGCAGAATCCGGGCAAATTTTGACTCCTGATTATATGTGCAATTTATGGGAGAAATTAAATAATTCATGTTATGGGCCTGACATGAAAATAGATAAAGAACTTTGCGCGGAATGGGCTAGAATACCTCATTTTTACACGGCGTTTTATGTGTATAAATACGTTACCGGCTTTACGGCTGCTAATGCCTTTGCGTCGGCTATAATTAATAATGAAGATGGAGCAGTTAATCGCTACTTAAAATTTTTACAGAGCGGCGGCAGTGATTACTCGTTAAATATTTTGCGTCGTGCAGGTGTTGATTTAACAGAGCGCGAACCCTTTGAGCGTACCATGAAAATGTTTGAGTCGCGTTTAAATGAAGGTCTAAAGGCGTGGAATGTATAAATTACGAAATCGCAGGAACTCTCGGGCGGGGAGGGGGGTGCGGGGGGAATGGGTGCG
>CAJOEQ010000062.1 GCA_905233515.1 uncultured Synergistales bacterium | reverse complement strand
GCATGAACTTGTAAAAAATAATAACAATCCAGAATTTATAATCATTCCAGTTAAAAGCAATCAGCACGGCGCAGGACTTCCCGGTTTTGTTTATCCGTATATGCTCACAAGAAATAATAACGAGCTAAAATCAATTTTCAGCAAAATAAAAAAATTTCCGCCTCTAAATAAATGGAGCTTGGCAATAAAATTTTTACCCGCTGGAGTCTTTATGTGTGATTTTGTGCGATATGCAGTGCGAAAAGTAATAAAAAAGTTTTTTGCGTCATGAATAACGCAGAGGCAACTCAAGCCCATAACGTTCTAAAATTTCGCGATTCGTGAATAATTCCGGCAAAATTCCTTCAATTGCGATTTGGCCGTTATGCAGAATTACAGCCCGTGAGCAAATATCGAGTGCCATGTCTAAATCATGAGTAGCTAGCAAAATAGTTTTCTCTGATTCGCGCAAAAAATTTATAACTCGTCTTCTTGCTCGCGGGTCAAGTCCTGAAGTAGGCTCATCAAGTGCTAAAATTTCAGGCTGTGAAATAATTGTACCTGCTATAGTGATTAATTTTTTCTCCCCTCCTGATAATTTGTGAGGCGGCCTGTCTGCTAAATGAGAAATTCCTAGAGATTCAAGCAAATTTTTAGCTAATTCATGGGCTTTGCTGGTATTAACTCCTTTTGCTACGAGATTAAATGCTACGTCTTCTATAACGCTCGGCATTAATAATTGATTGTCTGAGTCCTGGAAAACTAAGCCGATATTTTTATTTAATAATATTTCGCCCTGTTGAGTCTCAATAGCTCCAGCCAAGTGCAATAAAAGAGTCGATTTTCCTGATCCATTAGCACCGACAAGAGCAACTTTTTCGCCCTGATTGATTGTAAATGAGACATTTTTTAAAGCCTCGTGATTATCAGGATATTTATACGATAAATTTTTTACCCGACAAGCCGGGATATTTATTTCTTCAGGCATTATATATTATTCCTCATGTTAAAGCCTAGCAAATTTTTATTAATAATTTTTCACACTATAATAATTATCATAATTGATTAAAACCTTCAAATCCACCGCGGCACTTTATGGCCTGTAACATTTTTTCAGAACGCGACTCACTCTGTAATAAAATATTTCCGGTTATATAGCCGAAAGTTTTTAATCTCGTCATAAATTTCATTTCAGGAGCCCGCAATTTCAAAGCAATTAACGCCGAGTCAAGTCTATTATTCATTATAAATATTCCCCGCATAGTGAGTAATAATAATATACGCAATTTTTCAGGAACGTGAAACCTCACAAGAGCCGCATATATTCCCGTAAAGCCTAGTTTTGCAATCACTCCCGCGAAAATTATATAAATTAAATTTAATCGCCAAGTTATAATTAATCCCATAATAACGCCCTCGCGAAAATTCGGCCAAGTCAACGCAAGAGTCATTATCATAAATAAATTTAACGCGTTCAATTTCACGAGAGATTTTAAATTTCCAGGACAATTTATTAATATAATAACAGGCAATAAAGACTCTATAACTAGGCAAAAAAGTGAATTACTTAACGAAATAATAAGCGCATATATAATCGCAAATAATAATATCATGATAAGAACTCCGGCGAGACTCTTTTAAGCCACGAAATTATAAACATTGTCGCAAGTCCTTCTATTAAACTTAATGGCAAATGAACGAGTATAATTAATTTTGCTGCTGTCAAAAAATTCCCGTCAGTCAATCCCAGACTCAAGCCCACGAGTAAAGCAGCTATCATAACGGCCAAAGCTCCGGCAATAAATGAATAAATTTTGCTGCCAGTCCCGCGAATCTTTTCACCGAATAATAAATATACACTCACAGCCGAAATTCCCATTATAAACGCGTTCACTCCTAAAACTAGCAAGCCGCCGAAATGAAATAATACAGCCTGCAGTAATAACGCGACAACAATCGCCGGAAATGCCGCCCAGCCTAGTATTAATCCCATAGGTGCTAACAAAGATAAATGAGTCGAACTCGGGCCGATTTTCACATTTACAAGTGAAGCAAGAAAGAAAGCTGATGACAAGAGAGCAACTTTTACAATTTTGTCGGGATTTGTTTTCTTGAGACCGACGGAGACCCCAGCAAGAGTCCCCGCCCAGCCTGCAATTAATACGCCGCCTGATAAAATTCCTTCGCTGATGTGCATTTATTTATTTCTCCTGAAAATTTTTATTAACATTGCAAGATTAAATATTAAGCTCACTCCCAGTAAAGCGCGGAAAAATAAATTAAACCCTTCAAGCTGTGAGCCGCTATTATCTTGAGAAATCGCGTTAAAATCTTCTCCGACTGAAATTTTTGCCTCACATTGATGGCCTTCTTCGTCCCGGACAATGACTCGCCAGTCCCCTGAAATATTAGGAATAAAAGCAAATCGCCCGAATTCGTCAGTGCGTCCCGTCTGAATGGCAAATTTTGAGTCAGAAGGGGAAAATACTTTTACTTCTCGATAGCTCATTTTTTCGCCGGTTGAGTAAAAAAATTCTAGCGGGATTGCTTTAAAACTTGAAATATTATAGCCCGTCCCGTGAGCAAATGCCGAGCCAGCAAAGAAATTTATCAATAATAATAAAGCGAGCAAAAAATTTTTCATTATTTCACGTCAAATAATAAAAACGCTCTGAGATTCAAATTATCGTAGTCGCCTGATTTTCCGGGGAGTCCCGTTTGAGCCGCTCTGATTCCCCATAGGCCGGGAGCTGTTATCTTTATATGAGCTTGGCCGTTTTCTGCCTCAGTGTAATATGCGTAAGTGTTCTCATATTCTTTAACAAAACCGTCATAAGTTGCCCATACAGGCCCCGTATAAGGCTGACCATTCAACAAAATTTTAACGTCAAAATATTCTCCGACTTTAGCATTTGCCGGGTTAGTAACTGGGATGATTTCTAACGGGTGATTAAGAACTTGCGCAAAAGTTTTGTCATTCTCTGAGGCGTTAAAAATTGCCTTTGCGTATTTATCATATTTGTTAGCTGATAAAACTTTCAAGCCCTGAGCCTCTAAATCTTTTCTTGCTCCTGATTTGCCGCCTTCATTTGTTACGCACCATGACTCGCCGTCTTTTATTGCAGCAAGTATAAACGTTCCTTCAGGTGCTGTTACGTCAAAATCAATGCATAAATCTTTATCATTTCCGCGTAATTCTGACTCGATTAATTTGCCGTCCTTGATTATTCCGGCTTTAACGCGTGATAAAATTTCGACCTCTTCAGGGACTATAAACTTGTGAGCAGACTGCACAGTTACATTAAAAATTTTCCCTGCCTCAGGTGCTGCGTCTTTTGCTTTAATCGTGAGTTCATGAGAGAATACAGGACTCGCAAGCGCAAGAATTAATAAACAAATTATAAAGCGTTTCATATAAATAAATCCTCCTGAGTAAATATAAAATTTTTAAACAGGAGAAATAATAACACGCTCGCAAATAAAAGTGTTACGGTTTTAATACGCATTTTGCCCAGAACTCCGCGGCGTTGTCAGTTCCCATTAAATTTTTTGCCTCGTTGAGTCCTGAGTCTATCTCGCTTTTTATCGCACTATCAAGCAAATATTTTTCCAGCTCGTTTACTATTTTTTCGGGTTTAGCATCTCCGCACAATAATTCTGGGTATAATTGCTTGTCAGTTAAATAATTAGGAATCGAAATTTTTTCAACGTGGACTAAACATTTTAAAATCGCGTGAGTTATTCTCTTCATGTTATAAATTACTACCATATAGCGGCCAAGTAACATAGATTCAACTGCTACAGTACCAGAGACTCCGGCAACTGCTAAAGAGCCTAGCATTAATTCACGCCCCCCGCCTTCCCAGTAATCAAAGCCGGAATCTTTAACACGTTCACGCAAATTATCAGCTAAATTTTTTGTGAGTCCCTGAGCAATCGAGAATACAGGACAATAATTTTTTCCTCGCAAGATTTCAGCAGTTCCCAGTAAAATATCTAAGTGAAATTTTATATCATAATGACGACTGCCGGGCATTAGGGCAATAATTTTTTTTCCTGAAAATCTATTAGCGAACTCTTGAGAAATTTTTATATCTCTTAAATCATGAACTAAGGGATGTGCTTTCCATAGGGAATTAACGCCGTGATCTAATAAAAATTTATGTTCAAACAAGAATAATGGCAGGCATAAATCAAAGTCTCGTTTTAGATTCTTGACTCTTCCTGAACGCCAAGCCCACACAGTAGGAGGAATCAGAGAAATTATTTTCTTGTTATAGCCTGATTTTCTCAGAGAACGCGCTAAAATTAAATTAAAGTCAGGACTGTCAATTAATATAACTGCGTCGGGATTTGATTTCATGACTTCACGGACGATATTATTTTTTAAGCGCAAAATTCGAGGAATCGCGGGCAAAATCTCAATTATTCCCATCAGCTTTAACTCTTCATAGCTCCATTTTGCGAGGCCGCCTGATTTCTCGCTTTCAGTTCCCAGCATTCCCCATATTTTTGTGTCAGGCGAAATCTTTAATAATTCCCGAATCAAATCGGCTGCGTAAATATCCCCGCTGACTTCTCCGCATGAAATAAATATATTCTTCATTAAAATTATATTCCCCAGACTGCTATATTAAATTTTTCAGCTAAATTAAAAAATTTTTCTGGCTCTAAAATTAGAGTTTTCCCCGATTCAATTGCAAGACATGTTAAACCTGACTCGTGCATATTCTCAAGTGTTCGAGTTCCCACCGTCGGCAAATCGTAGCGCAAATCTTGATCTTCACGAATCATTTTCACTACAACGCCCCGCCCTGAGAGACTCCCAGCGCGTTTTATCATTGAGTCAGTGCCTTCCATAGCCTCAATTGCTACTACTGCACCGCCGGCCATGCACACAGCTTGACCGAATGAACATGGAAGAGTTACACGCAAAATTTTTATTCCGGCCTCAATGTCATAGAATTCGCTTTTAGTGGGCTCGCGGCTTGTTAATTTGCCCTGACCTGCTATGAATTCCGGCAAAATCTGCCAATATGGTATAACTTGAATTCCTTCAGACTCAAAAACTTTCACGACTGCACCTAATAAAGAATGATCATCGCGTAAACTTTTTTTCAGGACTGAACGCGTAATCTTGTCAAATAATAACGGTAAGCAGTAAATAATTTTCTTAGGAATCCGCCCGGCCATTATTAATTTGTCAGAGCCGAAATTTTTTATTTCACGCAATCCCCGGCCAAGATTCGGGACTTTCATTTTGATTAACTTGCTAGCATATGGCTTGAGTACTTCAGGATCTCCGCGCAGGGTTAATATCAAATTTTTTTCCTGCACGGTCTGAAGTTTTTTAGCGATTTCAACGGGTAAAATTCCCTCACCTGCTATTAGTGCTATGTTCATTAAATTTTGTCAACTCTCATTGCGAAAAATATAGCCAGCGCAAAAAATATTATATTAGGCCCCCAGCCTGCAATAACTGCCGGAAGATTCCCCGACTCACCGAGCGCACGACATAACGACATCACGACATAATAAGCAAATACCATCCCGACGCTTATTCCAAATCCCACGCCCCCGCCTGAACGTCCGCGCCTTGAAGCTCCGAATCCTGCACCTAGCACAGCCATTATTACACATGCCCATGGGACTGCTAATTTTAAATGAAAGATAACCCATAATTTTGCTATATCAGTTCCGGCTGTTATCGTTTGAGCTTGATTTATATAGCTCCATAATTCGCGCGCGCTCATGTCAGTAGGCTTTCTTGTACTGCGCTGTAATTGCTGAGGTGATAATTTTATCGCGAGCCTTTGACGTTCAAATCTCAATAATAAGTTCACTTCACCGGTTTTGCTTACGTCGTACATTCTGCCGTCTTCTATCCACCATTGAGAATTTTGGTTTAGAGTCGCAGTTAATCCGCCCTCATCGTTGAATGCATGCATCATGATACCTGCCATTAAGCCCGCATCAGGGTCTAATTCGTCAACGTATAAGACTCGCTTTAATTTTCCGTTCTCTTCTTCACGCAAGAAAACTTTTTCCTGTACTGCTGAGGCCTGATTCTTGAGTATCTCAAATCTCATTAATCTATCTGCAGCAAGCGAGGCAAACGGCACAAAAGTTTCATTCAAAGTCAATGCTATTATTGATATTAATATAGAAGCCAGCAAGATAGGCCGTAAAATTCTCTTGAATGAGATTCCAAGCGATTTTAACGCAATTAATTCACTATTTCCGCTAAGAGTCGACATTCCTAATAAAGTCGCTAGTAATGAAGACATCGGGATCGTCATTACTACCACTTCAGGCATACGATAAAAGAATAAGCGAATTACTACACTGAACGCGACTCCGTGTTCAATTATGAGTCTTGCTGCCTGAAATAATAAATCACCTGCTACAAATATAAGCACAAAAATTAATATCCCGAACATAAACGGCCCGGCACATGCTCCGAGAATTAATTTATTTAATAATCCGCGTCTCATTGTGATAGTGCCGTCGCTGAATACTTGCGAGTCATCGCGTGAGTCATTCTGTCAACAAGTCCCTGAGCACTCGGCAAATTATTTGGCGATTCAAAGGCTTCTACTACGTTCAAAACTGTAACATTTCTGAATTCGTCAAATGTCGGGCATAAAATATTTACAAGTGCTACTAATCTTTCTGCTACTGTCTCGGCATCTCTTGAGTCGCTTTCTGACAATACGATTAAAATTTGGAACTCGCCGGTCTGAATAACTGTATCTGTTTGTCTTAAATCTGACTTGACTCTCGCGCAGTAAGCTCTAAACGGACGAATATATTTATCCATGTCATCATCGGGCAGTAAAGAAGGAAATACGACTCTTACCATTAGTGCGCTAACTGAATGGCCGTATCTTCCCAGCCTGTAAAGTTCGTCATTAATTCTCGCGAATCCATAACTATAAGTGTGCAATGTCGTATCAGGATCAACAAATGCTGTAGGCTCGCTTGGCCCTGTTGGAGCTTCCGGAGTCTCTGCTCCTTCTTCACCGACTGGGAGTCCCTTTTGATTCAGCTCGAAATAAAATCTTCTGCCGTTGTCTACACTTTTGCGCTTAATGTCCCAAATTTTTTCGTGCAATTCCGCAGTCTTAGCTACAGGGCTGAACCAGTCGCTAATATTTTTCCCCATCACGTCAGGAAGTGAAAGTCCTAAAATTTCAAGCATTGACTCTGTGAGATTCAAAATTGCCCCCGTCTCATTCGTGATTACAAAATTTAAAGGCAATCTCCGCATGTCGTTCTCTACTTCTTTGACTACGACTTTGTATTTCTCTAACTGA
>CAJOEQ010000061.1 GCA_905233515.1 uncultured Synergistales bacterium | reverse complement strand
ATCTTAGACTCTGAAGAAAACGGCAATATTACAATTTCTGAAGATGAGTTAAAGAAATCTTCACGGAGAGTCGGCGGTTTAGGCTCGGCTTATGAGGACTATTTACATCAATTAAGAACGGGACTCAGCAGCAAAATGCAAAAGAATCTCGATGATATTCTTGATAACGTTTTGAACGCGACTAAGGACAAATTATGTTATATTTTAAGCGTTACAGGCAGGCTCGAGAAACGTTTTAAAATCAGAGATCATAATTTATTCAATGAGCTGATAAATTTTATAGACATTTCCGGAATGAATAAAGATCTCCCGACATTGTTAGAAGGCTTTGAGCTAGTTAATAACTGGTCAATGAGTTATCGCAGCTTTGTTCAGCACCGTATAAGAAGCTCGCTTAATGCTCTTGATCCGCTTGATAGTGAGTGCCTTTCGCTGGGCTGGCCGATAAATGAGACTCAGGCATTCGAGAATCTCAACGAACTTTACAGGCAGGCAATTTACAAATTGAGAAATGAATTTGACGGGATTTATTCCGAGCCTAACAAGGCAGCATTTGCTATAGCTGAAGAATTCAAGGATATAATGATTCGTCCGCATGACACGAAAGACAACCGGCCAAGACTAATTAATCAGTGGCGCAAATTTTACCGTTCAATAAAGGGCGATATATGGCCGGAAGAGTACGGGAATTCACAGAGAAAGCGCGATATTTGCGCAAAATTGCGTGTACCTGTAATGAGTCTTGATGACTTGCTGAAATCAGATTTTAATTTTCTTGCTTAGTCAGGAGAGTATATTATAATGTCAGAAGAATTAATTTTTACGGCATTAGGGCCAAGCGGGGCAGGTAAGACGACTTTATTATCTTGTATGCACAAAAAATTTGATCATTTTATCCTGATACTAATACATTTGCGATACTCTCAAGGGCATATAAGAAACTCGAACAGGCCGCAAATAATTCTGATCTTGAGTTCGGAGTCCCGCTTGAAGGCACTAGCAATTTACGCGAATATGAATTTACTATCAAGGGCAAACGTAAAAATGTACCTGTAAAATTTTATGACTTCCCCGGGATTTGGATGAATCCTTATGATGTCAAGCTCAAAGAAAATTACAAGAGAGTCATTAAAATCGTTCAGAGTTCACAAGTTATAATTACTGCGATTAATACGCCTTACATAATGGAATATAACGGACGTTATAAAGATTATGCGGGCATTGACGAAATCGAACACGTTATAACAATGAGTCTGCTTAATAACGATAAAGACAAATTAATTTTATTTGTGCCTATAAAGTGTGAGAAATATACTCGTACTCCGACAGAACGGGATAATATGCTCAAGAAAATAGCAGAAGTCTTTGATAAAAGTATTAGACTTCACAGCAACCCGGCATATAAAGATAGACTCGCAATAGCATTTATGCCGATTCACACGGTCGGTAATGCGAGATTCAGCCGCTAAGATATGCCATGAGCTTTTTATTAAACGAATTCAAGAAAAATAGTAATACATGGTGGGGGAATTTTCTTGATTTCGTTTTTGCACGCGACAACATGGAAGAAATAAGCGGTTTTATACGTCAAGGAATCAAGTCAGATCGTGAAGGCTTTTATATTTTATGCGGCCGGGACTTGATAGGCATTTAGTGAAGGAGTGATATTTTTTATGGACGATAATATTATATTTAGATTCAAGACACGAACAAGGCCGGTTAACGGTGATTATAGAGTCTTCTCCGACGGCGGGCAAAATGTTTATCCTGAGTCAGAATTCAGCCCGATTGAAGATAAATCTAATAATGATGATATGCCTTGCGCTATAATGTATTGCGAGAATAAAAAAATTTATGTCGCTGCATTTGGACTTCAAAGGGGAGTCAAGGATTTCACTAATAGGCCGATTGTGTTCTCATTCTGTCAGATTTTCACTGAATGGACAAGTGCGTGGGCTGCTTTTACTCGTTTAATTTATAATTGGCATGAGACGGGAAAATTTATAAGCTCGCATATACAAGAACGCGGGAAGGATGTAATTTTTGAGCAAGAAAAATTTATCTCATGGCTTCAGGAAAATAGACTCGATAAATACGAACTCTACACGCTGAATCCTGATGATTCAAGAATTGCTTTATCAGAAATTGACGCGAATACTGCATTAATCCCTAAGAATAATTGCGTGCTTAAATGGGAAGAAGGCAATCAAGAAATTTACTGCTTTCGGCCAGTCGTCAAAGGCAGTAGAACTCTTACAGCGGGCAAAGGCTTTAACGGATCAGATGTTCGACAAGGCAATAAATTATCTAGAAAAATTGTGATGTCTGCTGCTATTCTTGTTATAATAATTTTAACTGGAATCGGCACAAAATTTTTTTATCAAGACACAAAAAAAGTTTCAAGCAGTGAAGACTCCCTTATTGAATCAGCTGACAAAAAAATTAATTCACCTGATAAAGATATAACAGCTTTCAAGCAGTGAAGACTCCCTTATTGAATCAATTGACAAAAAAATTAATTCGCCTGATTTCGATTCAAAAATATAAAAATTTGCCCCCTGACTCGTTATTAAGCCGGGGGGAATAATTTATTTATTTCTCTTCATATACTGCACTATAAATACAAATCCTACGAGAATAAGCCCTATTAAATCCGTTATTATTCCCGGAATTAACATACTAAGGCCGCCCGCACAAATTATAATACGCATTAAAATATTCATATTCCCGTAAAGATAGCCGTTAAGTGCCGCAGCTACTCCGAAAATGCCGAGTAAAGCCGTCGCGCAGATTAATATAATCTCTAGGACTATCAAGAAATTTGTCAAAACCGGCCCGGCATTTACTATATTAATTAACGGGCTGACATTCTCGAAAAGCATAGCAGGTGTAAACGCAAATATATATGGCACTATAAACGCAGCAATCGCTAATCTTGTAGCATTAAAAGCCGTCTTCATGGGTGGAGCTTTAGCAATTGCCGAACCTGCATAAGCTGCTAATGCCACAGGGGGCGTAATATCTGCTACGATTCCGAAATAAAACACGAAGAAATGAGCGCAAATTTTTTCGATTCCTATCGCCGGAGACATTAAAATCGGTGCACAAGTCGCCGCCATTATACAATAATTCGCAGTAGTGGGAACTCCCATTCCTAAAATTATGCAGCAAATCATTGTTAAAATCAGCGCAATAAAAGCATGTCCGCCAGAAATATTTACGACCATTGAAATTAATTCAGACGCGAGTCCCGTTGAAGTTATACAGCCTGCAACAAGTCCAGCCATCGCACAAGCCGCCGCCTGCCTCTAATGCGTCAATAATTTTCTTGAAAGTTATACGCTCATCACTGTTTAATAAGCCTACTATAATCGCTACACCTATTGCAATCGCCGCAGAAAATTGCATAGTGTAAATATTTAATGAGACCATTATTACAAGAATTATTAACGGCAGCAATAAATAAATTTTCGGTAAAAGTTTTATAATTCTCGGCAATTCTTCTTTAGGAATTCCCTTAAGTCCTAATTTTTTTGCTTCTAAATGAACAGCTATATAAATCCCCGCAAAATATAAGACAGCCGGCAAAATTGCTTTTAACGCAACTTGTGAATAAGGAATTCCCATATATTCAGCCATCAAGAAAGCAGCTGCTCCCATTATAGGCGGCATTATTTGACCACCTGTAGACGCGGCGGCCTCGACTGCTCCGGCAAATTCAGGTTTATATCCCGTGCGTTTCATCATTGGAATAGTTACAGATCCCGTTGTTACAGTATTCCCGACTGATGAGCCTGATACCATGCCGCATAATGCTGACGAGATAACAGCGACTTTTGCGGGGCCTCCTGCACTTGCTCCAGCGATTGCATTTGCTAAGTCAATGAAAAATTTTGATATTCCCGTTCTCTCAAGAAATGCACCGAATATTATAAACACGACAATATATTTTGCACAGACTTCAATCGGTGTGCTTCTGAGTCCGTCCCCTGTCGAATAAAATAAATCGTAAATTACTTTTCCAAATCTCACAGTAGAGAACGCATAAATCATTAACGCACCTACTACGCATAAAATCGGAATTCCCACGCAGCGCCTGCATAATTCCATAGCCGCTAAAATCCCGATTAGTGCCATAGCTATCATCATGTGATAATTTGGATTTCTCGGGCTCGTTACTCTCAAAGCAAGTTTTATGATACTTTCTGCGTTATAAGCAAAATAAAAAAATGGAATTGCCCCCGCTATCATGATTATAACGTCATAAAAAGGTATCGAGTTCACGCGCGAAATCATATCAAATTTAAATGATATAGATAACGAGTCTTCTAAGCCAGTTTTTATATTCCCGTTTGATTTACGAATGGGATAATGTAAATAGCCGATTATTAATATTAAGCCTATAAAAATATTTAGTCTGATTTCGGGCATTGCTGTGCTGAATAAAGTTACATAAATACAATATAACGAGAAAAGAGCCGAAATCCAACGCACTATTACAGCCGGAGTCCCTTCCCAGATTCGAGTATTTGACTCGCGGTCATATTTTTTCATTACTGCGTCAACATCTGCCTCAATCTGCGAAATATCTTGACTCGTTAAAGTTTTCTCATCTTCTGACATCTAATAAATCACTCCTTACAAAAAATGACCGGATATAAGCTCCGGCCATAAAGATTTAAATTTTTTGCTTGATTATTTGCCTACAACGTTAAGATCTTTTTCGCCGAAATATTTTACTGCTCCTTTGTGATAGGGAACGGCTGAATAAGACACCGCGAAATTCAAATTTAATTCTGCACCTTTTGCGTGGGCGGCTGTGATCTCGTCAAGATTCTCAAATATTCCAAACAAGAAATTATACACGTCAGCTTCTGAAACGTCATCGCGGGCAATTACTACGGCACCGACTGCCACTGTTGTAGTGTCGTCATCTGTTCCGTAAACTTCTTTCTTGATAATATTCTTGCTGTAATAGGGCGACTCAGTCATGAGCGATAAAATATGCTCGTCATCAAGTCCGACAAGATAAACTTTCTTAGTTGCTGCGAGTGAAGTTACTGCAGTAGTGGGTGCGCCTGCAACGATAAAAGCCGCGTCAATTTTGCCATCTTGTAAAGCCTCTACACTGTCGCCGAATGACTGATAAGTCGGCTTAATATCTTTGTCAATGTCGAGTCCATAAGCCTTTAACACGTCAACAGCATTGAAATAAACGCCTGAACCTGCCGCACCGACTGATACATTTTTGCCCTTAAGGTCTGCTACTGTCTTAATTTCGGGATTAAGAGTAACGATTTGCACTTGTTCCATGTATAAATTTGCTACAGTTGAGAAATTTGTTACTTTCTCGTCAAATAATCTCGTGCCTCTGTAAGCATATGCAGCTACGTCCGATTGAGCAAAAGCGATTTGCACGTCGCCGTCTTCCATTGATTCAATATTTGCCTTTGAGCCGCCGGAAGTTATAGCAGTTACATTTGTTGAAGTTGTCTCGCCGATTTTGCCCGCAAGAACTCCGCCCAGTCCGTAATAAGTACCTTGTGCGCCGCCAGTTCCAAAAATTAATTTTGTCCCGCCCGGGAGTCCGCCTTTATTTGCAGCAAATGCCGAACAAGTCAATAACATAGCGAAAACTAATGCAAGAGAAATGATTTTCTTCATATTAAAAATTTACCTCCTGAAATAAAATTTTATATTGCGAATATTTTATCATGTTTATTCATTCAAGACAGATTTATAACCGCCGCTGCCATAATCAAGACATTTTTTGACTCGGCTTATAGTAGCAGTGCTTGCTCCTGTTTTGCTCACGATTTCAGCGTAATTTTTTGACTCAGTTAATAATTTCGCTACTTCTAAACGCTGAGCCATTGATTTAATTTCGTTGATAGTCGCAATATCTTCGAGAAAATTATAAATCTCGTCAATACTTTGCAATTTCAAGAAAGCACGGCATAAATTATCAGTCTGAGAATCTTTCCATGTGTCAGACATTTTTAACGTCATCGCCCTTTTTTTGACTCGAGTCTGATTTTATTTCGTCATTTATAATGTGAATATCTCTCTGCGGGTATGGAATATTAATTCCTTCACGGTTAAAGACTGCCGCAATATGATGTCTCAAATCACTTGAAATTTTCAGACCTGACGACGATTTAAGCTCGAACCAGTAATATATTTCAAATTCTAAAGCGTCATCACCGAAATTCTTAAATATCACGAACGGGGCGGGATCCTTCAAAACTTTTGAATGATCTTTCACAATATCAGTTAATAATTTCTCGACTTCCCGGCTGTCTGAGTCATAAGAGACTCCCACTTTTAAGATTTCGCGTTTCTTGAGATCCGTTCTTGTCCAGTTAGTTACGCTGTTCTCAAGAAAATATCTATTCGGCAAAATCACGTCAAGCCCGTCATAAGTCCTGATTGTCGTAGAACGTGAGCCAATATCTTCGACCATTCCGGAAGTGCCGGCTACTTCTATCATGTCACTAACTTTGAAGGGACGCGAGAAAATTACGATAAAGCCGCTGATTAAGTTATTAAAAATATTCTGCATTCCAAAGCCTAGACCGACCGCAATAGCACCGCCCATGAAAGCAAAGGCCGTTAAAGGAATCTGCAAAATGTTTAGAGCTATCAAGGCAAATGCTACCCATAAAATATAAAATACTATTCTCTGCACGGCGTTGGCTGCTGTAATGCTTGATTTCACGCGGCGTAACATTCTGCGTTTTATCCAGTGGCTGCCCCATGAACTAAGAAAGAAACTTGAGAGAAATACAAGTATTGCAATAACTAATTTTCCGACTGTTACAGAATAGCCCTCGCCCTCCCATAATTGAGTGTTAAGAAATCCCATTATAGTTTCTTTGCTGAATGAGCTTACTTTTTCGGCGATTCGTACTGCGCTGATGTTGTCATTTGCCTCACTTTGTAATCTCTGCTGATAAAAAATTGCTGTAGGAATTAATGACTCATAGCGGTTATAGACTTCTGATATTATTTTGCGCTGATTCTCGGCGGCCTGTAGGATTCTTTGCTGAATTATTCCGTCAAGTCCTTCTGTATTTGCCTGCGCTTGAGTATTCTCAATCTGACGCAGTAATGTATTTTCCATCGTGCGAATTCCCTCGAGCTGTCTATTTAATTCCTGAATTCTTGTTTCAGCCGAGGTGCTTAAATTCCAAATTTCTTCACCCGAAGCAGAATCATTAAATAATTTGAATCTATCACGCCAAACCTGCTGGATTTCGCGATTCATTGTAATTTCGTCGTCAAGTAATGATACCATATGCTCCCAGTAATTGACTCTGGCAGAACGAGCTAAATAACTCGATGATGCAAGAGTTAGAGGCATTATATCAGCTGAACCCAGTGCAACACGCGCCCGAACTAGTGAAGAATTTGCGGAGTCTAGTGCCTTGTGAGCCTCGTTTAATTCCGTCGTTAATTCTGTTATTCTGGCCTGCAATTTTTCAAGATTTGAGTCAAGTAATTCTTGAGGGAATATTAATTTTTCCTGCATTGACTCGAGTCTGCCGCGTAATCTCTTAATTTCTGTAACATTGAGATCAAGGGCTTTTTTTTGCGCTCTGACCTGAAGATTTGTTAAAGCAACATTTACACGGGCGGCCTCAAGCTGTAAAACGTGAGTTCTAGGAAGTTCGAGTCCTTCTCCACCCTCTTGAGCTTGAGTTAATTTTTTCTGTAATTCTGCGGCCTGTGATAGATCTAGCTTTAATTTATTTAATTTAGACTGCAAATAGAAAACTTGAACATCAAACCCGCGAGAAACTTTTGTAATTTCACGGCGTAAAGAGTCGCTCATGTTAATATCAGGTGACTCAACAGTGCCGAGTGAGTCAGCGTTTTCCGTTTTTGAGTCCTGATTAGTTGTGCTTGAACTTTGAGACAATGCACTATAAGCCGAATATGCCACGCTCAATTCTGATAAAATTCTAGTGTGTAAATCTTTCTGTTCGTCGTTATAGCCCCATGCTGACATATCGTCAGAAGATTTTTCTGTGAGTACTGCGAGTTCTGTAATTCTTGCTGAAATATCTAGACTTCCTAATTTTATAGCTGATAATTCTTGATTGATTGACTCGCGCAATTTGCCAATATCTGAGCTGATTTCTTTCTGTATATCAGTTACATAATCTGATGAGCGGTCTTCTGTAGTCTCTGCACTCAAACACGGCAAAACGAGCGCAAAAACTAGAATCAATGCAAATAAAAATTTTTTCACGTGTATAAATTCCTCCTACTAATATAAATAACAAGCAAATTTTTTAGCAATTATAGCAAATAGAATACTTCACGAGTATATGAATTTAATATGCCGGGGAAAAGATAAAAGCAAATAATATTTCTCACTGATATAATTAATGCAGTTCATTTAAAAATTTTTTCAAGAGGGGAGAATTTCTCATGAAGTCAAAGAGAAGTATATTTTTTCTTATTGCTGCGATTATAATTATCTTTATCATGGTCAACACTCCTAGAGACAGCGATAATTCAATCACAGGAACAGGCACCGGCAACGGTTACGGCGGAAAGGATTCAATCACTGTAACAGTAATGCTCAAGGACGGCAAAATTTCAAATGTTACAGCAAGCGGCCCGAATGAAACTCAAGGAATCGGATCAAATGCAATCGAGAAAATGCCCGCGCTTATGGTCGAGAAAAATTCTATCACAGTCGACGGAGTAACAGGCGCAACAATAAGCTCAACAGGAATTTTACAGGCAGCAGAAGCAGCACTAAAGGCCGCCGGAGTCAATCCTGAAGACTTCAAAGCGAAAACTGTAGCCGCAAAAAATGACACGCCCCCGGCAATTCCCGTTGAAGATAAAGAATTTAATACTGATATTGTAATAGTCGGTGCAGGCGGTGCGGGAATGGTAGCAGCTATCACAGCAGCTGACTCGGGCAAAAAAGTTATCTTAATCGAAAAGCAGTCAATGGCAGGCGGAAATTCTGTCAGAGCTACAGGCGGAATGAATGCAACAAAGACTCCCGAACAAGATAATAATAAATTCACTGAAGAGGCAGGAGTCGAGAAAACTTTAAAAGCTGCTGAAAAATTTGCGGACAATAAAACAATAACAGAACTTGCTAATACCGTTAAATCACAGTGGGAAGCATACAAAGCTAATCCGACGGGATATTTTGACTCAGTCGAATTAATGCAGCTTGATACTTTAATCGGCGGTCATGGAGTAAATAATCCCGAACTCGTGAAAATCTTTACAGCAAATGC
>CAJOEQ010000060.1 GCA_905233515.1 uncultured Synergistales bacterium | reverse complement strand
GTTTTGCAGTTGCTGAAGACGGTTCACTCGTTAAGGGCATAAAGAGACACCCGGATATAGGTGACAACGTGATAATTTATGCAGGTGCTACGATTCTGGGCGGTGATACAGTAATCGGCGATGATTGCATAATCGGCGGAAATGTTTGGCTGACTCATTCAGTGAAAGCCGGTGAAATTGTCTTAAATAATGAACGTTAATTTTAGATCGATTATAATAATAGCTGCCTATTTTATTAATTGAGGAGGAAAAATTATTTTGCCTAAGTTAAGCCGAGAAGATTTTGCTAAAGAATTTACGCGCTGTATAGAATTTGATCCTGATATAGGTTTGCCGAGAGATATTTTAGACGGCAGAGAGGCTTTATTATTTGCTTTGAACGAGTTGACGGACTATAAATTAACTGTCTTGGAATTGAATCAAACATTTTTAGCTTTGACCAGTCTTTTACTAGGAAAATATCCCCAAATTGCTTGGACTGTGCAGGAAAATGACAGAATCAGATTCCCATTTGCTGCGATAGATCACTTACCGTCCTCAAAGGGTAAACTTGACAATGTAGAGAAATTAATATTTTCTTTCTGCGCGTTTTATTCTGCATGTATGATCTTCTATGATGATAAGACAAATACAAAATACAGCGGAATAAAACATTTGAATTCTTCTGAAGAGATTTTAAAGCGTCTTCAATGGGCAAAAAGTAAATATCCGGAAAAATTTAGTTTTCTTGAACCTAAACAAGAATCGCCCGAACCTTTTGGATTCAGCTTAAATAATCCCGTTAAAGCTGTCAGCATAAGAGACTCATATTTATATTTGAATCGACTTATTACAGCTGACGAAATGAATCCTGTAGAAATTCTATCACAAGAATGCTGCAAGGGTAATAACGGCGGTCTTATTGATTGTTATAATGTCTCATTTTTGTCGGGCGGCATTGAGAAAAGAGCATCAATTTATATAGATCCTTACTCAACAGAAAATTCAATTATAGCTCCTGAAGGTTTTATGTTATTAATAGATATAGCTGACTAAAAAATTTGTCCCCCTGCCTGTTAAAAGCAAGGGGAATTTTATTAATTAATTCTTTAATGCCTCAAAACTTTAGAGAGAAATTCTATAGTTCTAGGCTGCTTAGGATGGTCAAAAACTTCGTCGGGCGTGCCTTGTTCGCTGATAACGCCTTTATCAATAAATAATATTTTGTCCGCTATTTTATGAGCGAATCCCATTTCATGAGTCACAAGATACATAGTCATTCCCGAGTCTGCTAATTCTTTCATAACGTCAAGAACTTCTCCGATCATTTCGGGATCTAATGCGCTTGTAGGTTCGTCGAATAAAAGCACGTCGGGATTCATTGCCATAGCCCGCGCAATAGCTACTCTTTGTTTCTGACCGCCTGATAATCGCTCCGGCCATTCGTCAATTTTGTCAGCAAGTCCGACTCTTTCAAGCAAAATTTTAGCTCGTTCGTCTGCTGCTTCCTGAGTCATAATCTTTAAATCAACTGGAGCTAGAGTCAAATTCTTTCTTACTGTCAAATGCGGGAATAAATTAAAATGTTGGAATACCATTCCCATTTTGCGGCGGACTTTGTTAATATCGCAATTATTTGATGTAATATCTTCACCGTTAAAGTTTATGCTTCCTGATGTAGGCTCTTCCATTCGGTTAAGACAGCGCAGAAAAGTGCTTTTGCCTGAACCTGAAGGCCCTATTACTGCAATTTTTTCACCCTTGTTAATTTCTGTAGTTATGCCGTTAAGCACGTGCAATTTTCGCCCGTCAGTAAGAGTAAAAGTTTTGTGCAAGTCCTTAATTTCGATTACTGCCATAAAAATTTACCTCCTTCTGCCTCTGCTGAGCCACTGCTCTAACTTGCTCACAAATTTAGTTAATAACATGACTATAACGAGATAAATTATAGCTACCATTACTAAAGGCTGTGAGTGTTCGAGAGTCAATGCTTGAATATTTTGTCCGGCTCTAGTTAAATCATCAATTCCGATATAACCGGCTACAGAAGTTTCTTTTAACAGAGCGATAAACTCATTAAATAACATGGGAATAATATTTCTTAACGCTTGAGGCAGTACGACTCTTTTCATTGAAGTACCATAAGAGAGTCCAAGTGAACGCGCGGCCTCCATTTGTCCGGGATCAATTGCTTCAATTCCGCCCCTGAAGATTTCTGCGATATATGCGCCTGAGTTAAGCCCGAATGCAAGAATAGCTATATATTGAGTGTTCAAGTCTCTAGCTGATGCAAAAATTGTGAAGTTCCAGATTAATAATTGCACCATCGCAGGAGTTCCGCGCAAGACAGTTATATAAGACTCAGCGAGCCAGTTTAACACGGGAATTTTTGCGCCGCCCTTGTGAGCTACACGAATCACGCTAAGAATTAGCCCGACAATAAGCCCGATTAAAGTCGCCCCGCTTGTCATAAAAATTGTAGCTTTCAAGCCGTCTACTAACATCATATAACGGCGATCTTTAACGAAATTCTGATAAAATCTCCGGTTGAAATCCGCCCATGCCTCAGCCGTAAAGAATCCCGACGCATAAAGCAAATAAATTAAATATATTCCCACTAGACCGAGCAGCAAATCCCCCCGGCTCAGTGCTTTACGAGACTGATAATTATTTCTCATAGTCATCGGCCTTTACGAGTGCGACTTGTTTTGCTCCGACTACGTAATTATCTGAGAAGTCCATATTTTCTTTACGTTCTTCAGTTACTGTTATGCCTGCGCAAATTAAATCTACTTTATTTGTAGATACTGCCATCGGGAGCGCGTCAAAATTCATGTTGATAATTACTAACTCTTTATCAAGTTTCTTAGCAATCGCCGCGCACATTTCTACGTCAATACCGATAAAGCCCGAACCGACTTTTAACTCATAGGGAGCAAAACCTGCTTCAGTTCCTACAACTAATTTGCCGCCCTTTGCACCTTTGTTGAAATCAATATCTTCAGGCTTGATACTTGACGAGTCGCCAGCTAAGAAAGTTTCATAGTATTTTGCGAAAATTTTATCAAGAGTCCCATCTGCTTTGATTTCTGCTAGTGCTTTATTAACTTGTGCGACTAATTCAGCATTACCCTTTTTGAATCCCATCGCGTAATTTTCTTCAGATAGTGCCTCGTCCATAATAGCGAGTCCTTCAACTGAGGCTATAAATCTTTTTGCGGGCATTTCGTCCATAATGATAGCTCTTACTTTGCCCTGAAGTAATGCAGATACAGCGTCTACGTATTTTTCATAAGTAGTCAATAAATCGCCTTTCTTGTCTCCGAGTAAGTCTTCAGCTATATATTGTCCGACTGTGCCGCGTTGAGCTGCGAGTTTTTCTGTTTTGAGCTGGCTTGTAGTCTTGAGCTTGGCCGGATTCTCTGCTGCAAATGCAGAACTTGCAAGAATTAACACGAGAACTAACGCTAAAAATTTCTTCATGGTTATAATACAACCTCCTGAAATAAATTTTATTTCATGAAAAATTAAATTAAATTATTTAATTAAACTTTGAGAATTATATCACGAGTGAGAAATAAATAAATCTCCAGTGAAAATTGCTGGAGACTCTAGTTTATATATATTAGCTTTTAAGTTTTCTTGTTTTAAACGCTCATTATTTTACTGGCAACTGCAAAATACATTGTGAGACTCCCTGCGTCTACAATAGTCGTAACAATCGGAGCAGCCATTAAAGCCGGATCAAATCCTACAGCCTTAGCAAGTAAAGGCAGCATTCCGCCTATAATCTGAGCAAATATAACTGTAGCAAATAAACTTATTCCGACAGTGATTGACAATAATAAATCGCCACTGAGTGAATATTTATATACGAAATTCACAAGAGCCAAGCCGCTGCCTACTAAGAGACTAACGCGCAACTCCTTAAATAAAACTTTCAAAGCGTCATAAATTTTTAACTCACCTACAGCAATCCCGCGAATTACAAGCGTTGAAGATTGAGAACCTGCATTTCCGCCGGTGTCCATTAACATAGGAATTGACGCAATTAAAGCAGGCAATGCCTCAAAAACTGAAGTGTAATGCGTTATAATTTGTCCTGAAAGAGTCGCAGAAATCATTAACACCATAAGCCAAATAACGCGCTTTTTTGCGAGTTCAAGCACTCCCATTGACAAATAAGGCTCATCCATAGGAAGCATAGCGGCCATCTTGTGAAAATCTTCTGTGCTTTCTTCTTCTAAGACTTCCATAGCGTCGTCAACTGTAACAATTCCGACTAAGTGATTTTCTGAGTCGACAACTGGAATCGCCATAAAATCATATTTCTGGAATAACTCCGTAACTTTTTCGCGGTCGTCATTCGTGTTCACGCTGATTATATTCGTGTCAGTCATTATATCGCAAATTTTATCGGCATATTGTGAAAGCAGCATAGTTCTTACTGTTACAACTCCGATTAATAAGCCCTTAGGGTCAATTACATAGCAAGTGTATAAAGTCTCTTTATCTGTGCCGACCTCTCTAATATGCTTGAAAGATTCTTCAACGTTCATATCAGGCTTAAGCGAAATATATTCAGTCGTCATTATGCTGCCTGCTGAGTCTTCCTGATACTGCAATAATTGATTAATTCCTCGTCGAGTTTCAGGGCTGGCGTTCTCTAAGACTCTTTTAACGACATCGGCGGGGAGTTCTTCTACTAAGTCAGCAGCGTCATCTAAGAATAACTCATCAACAATGCGGCCAAGTTCGGGGGCTGTCAACTGCGAGACAAGATCTTCTTTTGTGTCTGAACTCAAATGTGCGAAAACTTCAGCGGCTATATCTTTACGTAGAGCGCGAAATAATATGACTCGTCCTTCAGGGTCAAGTTCTTCTACGGCATCGGCAATATCTGCATCGTTCATATCTTCAGTCAAAAGCCGTAATTCTTTCACGTTTTTTGCTTCTACGAGTGATTTAATTTTTTCAAGCATAAATAAAGCACCTCCGGTTATTGTGATTAGTTAATATAATTTAGAGAAAATTTTATCACGGCCGGAGGGATTTAATATTAAATATTATTTATCATGATAAAAATAGCTGCCTGTTTCTTTTTTGCGCTGCAAAATTTTTTGTCTGTATTCGTTATTAAATATGAACTTGAAAATATTTTTTACTCTATTAATTTTAGGCTTTACATATAGATGATAATAATGAGCTGATTTCACTCTGTAAATAAAATTATGCGCTGTTACTGGCGTTTTCCAATTTGAACCGTACCAGAATTCAAGCAATTTTTCGGGATCCTTTGGACATAAACATTTTTCGCCGAGAAATTCAATCTCGCTATACTCTTTAAAAAATTTTCTCGGCATTTCATGCGATGAGAGACTCAAACAATAGAGCCGCCAAATAGATATTCCGTTAATTTCGCGTTTTATATAAACATCAATATAGCACTTATAATTTATTCTAAATGAGTAAAGCACACCGGGATATATTCTGCAAACTTTAAGCCCATTCTCATAAAGCCAAATTAAATTATTGCGCAGTTTTCCCTCATCACAGACAAAAATATCCATGTCCTCATCGCCTTTAATTAAATGCCCGTTTTCTCGTACTGCTCCAAGCAATGTGCCGAAACAAAGAGCAAATTTTATCCCGACTTCATCAAAAAGTGTCTTCACAACATGAAAAAGTTCTCGCGCGTCTGATTCTTTTATGGGAGTAATATTATCATACGTTAATTCTTCGTGTTCATATTGCAGAATTTGACCGTTTATATTAATAGTTATAATTTGTTTTTCTGACTGCTGACTGGATGAATCGTCTTTATTTGTCATTGTTAAAAGTCCTTTCACGTAAAATTTTATTATTTTTTAGGATTTTCGCTAAATTTTCCGGGCTGTCTTTCTCGCTGAAAGTAAAAGAATTCTTTGCAAGTTTTACAAATTCTGCGGCGTTTTTTTCCTGATGATTATCAGCTGCTCCCGGCCAAGCTATAACTACT
>CAJOEQ010000059.1 GCA_905233515.1 uncultured Synergistales bacterium | reverse complement strand
TGTCAATTGCGATAATATTTGCGTTGAAAAGATTAAAACTTTATGAGCTTGACGAGGACGAATCGCGGAAAATTATGGCAGTTGCATTTTTTTGCATGTTACTGGGCTCGCGAGCTCCTGAATATATAAGAAATTGGCGAATTTATTATAATAGTCCTTCTTTGTTGCTTGATATAAATCGCGGCGGTGTTGAAGAAGTCGGCGCAATTTTAGGGGCATTTTTCGGAGCGTTATTCATGTGTCTATTCAGTAAAAAAATTTCGTTCGGCAAATTATGTGAAGTCTCTGCTATTCCTGCATTATTAGCTATATCAATAGGCCGCTGGGGTTGTTTTCTTAATGGCTGCTGCAAAGGAATCGAGTCAAAATTTTTCACGGCTGTACATTTTTTGAATGACCCCGCCGGAGTTTATAGGCATCCTGTGCAAATATATTACTCAATTTTTGCGGCGTGTTCAGTTATATTATTATTAATAATTGAGCGCAAAATTTTATCAATATCAATCAGGGAGAATAAAAAATTTTATCCCGTTATAGCTCCGCTTGCGTTAATTCTTTTCTCTGTGATGAGATATTTAATTGCTCCAGTTAGAGAATATGCGCCGCTTTATGATTTAATTGCTAATTACTGGGTATATAAGGCTATAACAATATTTTTGCCGATTGAGATTTTAATTTTAGCATGGAGTCTTTATAAGATAAGTCAAGAATAAATTAATTTGCCCTGTATGAGTGAGAAAAAATTATTTTCTTGTGCAGGGCTTAAAAATTTTTGTACGTAAATAATTCGTTACTTGTTATAAATGCAATAATTTATCCCCCCGCGAGCTGAGTCCCGTCCTATAAAATTTTATCCACGCGAAACGTAAAAAAAAGTCTAAATAAGTCAAATTGCGAAATTCATTATCGGTAAAATAAGCCATGAAGTTATAAGCCTGCAACATTAAAATATGCGATATTAATTTTTAGGAGGTTATTATAATGCGAAATAAAAAATTTTTAGCGTTTATCACGACGCTTGCATTAATCTTAGTAACAGCAGGAGGGGCTTTTGCGGCTCTCTCATTGTCAAATTTTCCGGCGGGTTCAAGCTCAAATAATAATCCCATAGTCCCTATTGTAAAGCGCGCTTCTTTGGCAGTCGTTAATATCGACGTTGAAAAAATTACGTCAAAACGTTCTCAAAGATCCCCTTTCCCGTTTGATTTTGATGATGACCCGATATTTAAACACTTTTTCGGTGATAATTTCCGCGAATATAATCGTTCAGTCCCTATGAAGGGGCGCGGCTCCGGCTTTATTGTCTCAAAAGAGGGCTTAATCATCACAAATAATCACGTCGTTGATAAAGTTGACAAAATTACGGTCTCGGTGCTTTTAGCTGATGGCAGCAAGAAAACTTATGAGGCAAAATTACAGGGCAGCGATCCGACTTATGATTTAGCAGTAATAAAGATTGAACCTGATGCAGCATTGCCGGTGTTGGAACTGGGAGACTCTGACGCTTTAGAAGTCGGAGAATGGGTTATCGCAATAGGCAATCCCTACGGCTTTGAACACACTGTAACAGCTGGCATAATCTCGGCAAAAAATAGAAGTGTTCACGGTGGAGAAGTAAATTTTGATGATTTCCTTCAGACTGACGCGGCAATTAATCCCGGAAATTCAGGCGGCCCATTGCTTGATATGAACGGAAAAGTAATCGGAATTAATGCGGCGATTGCTCCATTTGCTCAAGGTTTAGGATTCGCAATTCCTGTTAATCGTGCAAAAGAAATCATGGGCGATTTAATTTCAGTCGGACATGCTAGACGTGGCTGGCTCGGAGTCGGAATAGGCAACGTAACGCCTCAAATGGCAAAAATCTACGGCGGCGGATCAACTGAAGGAGCAATGATTAACGACGTATTCAAGGGCGACCCGGCAGATAAGGCAGGAATTAAGCGCGGTGATATAGTAATCGAGATTAACGGCGATAAGATTAAGGACGCTCAAGCACTCACTAATAAAATAAGATCTCTCGCACCGGGATCAACTGCAAAAATAGTTGTAATCAGACGCGGTAAAAGAATGACCTTCAATGTGAAACTTGACGAACGCGCCGCAGATCCTGACTCAAGAAATAAATCTGACAATAATAAAGAGAAGGACTCAAGCCGTAAAGAGTCAGACTCAAGCACTGCACTAAAAGATTTCGGAATTAATAGAATCTCAAGACTTGACAGCAGCAATAAACGCCGCTACGGATTTGATTCAGAGGCTCAAGGGGTAATAATTTCAGAAGTCAGCAGAAATTCACCGGCCTATAACGTTGGAATTCGTGAAGGTGATTTATTGCTTGAAGTCAACGCCCGCGAAGTAATGAGTCCTGAAGATGTAGCAAAGGCAATCGGTAAAGATGACGCACTTGTTTTGTTAATTGAACGCGACAAAAATACATTCTTTATTCAGATTGAGAAAGATAAATCAAGCAAATAAATAAATAGCACTTCAGCAGAGTCGTAAACGTAAAAATTTGCGGCTCTGCTATTTTTTTGAGTTATTGAGCCTCGACTCCGTGTGTTTTCTTGCCAGTCTCGAAATCGTGTAAGCTCTCAAAGTTGCATTTAATCATGTCTCTAACATCTTCGCGCGTGTAAAATGCTGTGTGAGGCGTTAATATCACGTTCGGATAAGATCTTAACATTGCTAATTTGTGATTAATCATGACTTCACCCATCAAATTATAATAATATAGGCCGTTCTCGAATTCTAACACGTCAAGAGCTGCCCCGCCGAGTTTTCTGGATTCGATTCCCTGAATTAAAGCGTCTGAGTCTATTAATTTGCCTCGTGCTGTGTTAATTATATAAGCGTCATCCTTCATTTTAGCGATACTTTCTTTATTTATAATGTGATAATTCTGCTCATTTGCATTCATGTGAAGTGAAATAATATCAGACTCCGCTAAAATCTCGTCAAGACTGACATATTTTGCGATTTTCTTCGCGCGTTCATTCTCGTAAACGTCATAAGCTAATAATTTACAGCCGAATCCCGTCAAATGCTCTAAAACAGTCGTCCCGATTCGTCCTGTTCCCATGACTCCTACTGTGCATTGTGAGAAGTCCCGCCCGATTTTATTTTTCAGCGAGTAATCCTGCAATTCAGCGCGTTTTAAGATATGCCCGAATCTCCTTACGCTTGCAAGCATTAACATAATTGCATAATCAGCGACTCCCGTCGGAGTGTAAGAAACTGTATCAACTTTTAAGTCAAGCTCACGAGCCCGCTTTAAATCAACGTGATCATAACCGATTGAGCGGCATAAAATATATTTAACTCCTAAATCTTTGAAAATTTCTAGAGTCTTTGCTGACATGTCGCAGGGAGTGCAGCTTATTCCTTCACAGCCTGAAGCAAGCGAATAATTTTCAGGACTGGGATAATTGACCGAATAAATATAATCAACGCCGTATTTAGATTTCATTTCCTCGCAAAATTCTAACTCGTCATATACACGCAAAGCATAAAAGCAAATTTTCATGATAATTTTTGACTCCTGACTAATAAAATTTTTCCAAGCAAGTTATTTATCTATATAATAAATTCGTGAAAATATCAAGCTCATAAAAAATATATTTTCACCTGTTTTAAATCTTTGTGCTATGATACGCAGAATATAATCATATATATATTATAAATCAGGGGGTAATAAAATTTGTCATCAGTCGCAGTAGTAGGTTCATTAAATATAGATTTAGTAATACGCGCGCCTCATTGTCCTAAAAAAGGTGAAACTTTAGTCGGCGGTCCATTCGGAATGGCAGGAGGAGGCAAGGGAGCAAATCAGGCTCTAGCAGCTGCAAGACTAAACGCACAATCTTATATGATAGGCTGTATAGGTAATGACGAATTCGGCAAAAAATTACGAGCTGTCTTATGTGAAAACGGTGTAGACTGCTCACAGCTTCAAACAAGAAGGGAGGCAGCAACGGGAACAGCTGTTATAACAGTAACTCATGACGGTGAAAGCTCTATAATTATTTCTCAGGGTGCAAATTCATTACTTGATGAGCAGGCAATTTTTGACGCTAAAGAAATTTTTTCACGCTCAGACTGCGCATTATTCCAAATGGAAAGCCCGGCAGATACAGTTACAACAGGTTTAAAACTTGCAAGACAAACAGGATGCATGACTTTTTTATCAGCTGAACCGCCTTTCTCGCTGCCCAATGAATCATGGAATAATATAGATTATATGATCTTGAATGAGCGAGCATTGAGTTTTTACGCAGGCAAAAAAGGTGAAAAATTAGGTATAGTAGAAATGGCTAGAGAAATTTTAAAGCGAGGCTTGCATAATTTAGTAGTTACTCAGAGTTCTAAAGGCGGAATGATTTTCACTCAAGACGGCGAATATTTTTCGTTTAACGCGTTTAATATTCGTTCAGTCGATAATACAGGAGCTAGGGACGCATTTTGTGCGGGGTTGTGCGTGGGATTATGTGAGGGAATGCCTATAAAGGCTGCGGCACGTTTTGCTTCAGCTTGCGGGGCTCTTGCATGTACTAAAATCGGAGCTCATCCGTCTTTACCTTGGAGGCATCAGGTCGGGGCGTTACTCGGTGAGGCATCCGGCGATGATTACGAACTATAATAAATAATAATTTTTTTTCTTTTAGGAGGTAAAAATTTTCTATCATGGAAGGCTACACTTATTTGCTGAGTCTTTGCGTGATTCTAATGTCAACAAAGATTTTCAGCATATTATCTCGTCGTGCCCAGCTTCCTCAAGTTGTCGGCGCATTAATGGCGGGTTTATTTTTCGGCCCTGCAGTACTGGGAGCAATAACACAGCATTTTTTCAACGTTGAATTTTGTTTACAGCCCACTCAGTTATTATCACGTCTTGCAGAACTCGGCGTAATAGTAATCATGTTCACTGCAGGAATGGAAACGAATTTAGACGAGTTAAAAGCCTCGGGGACTTCCGGTTTTGTCGTTGCATTATCGGGAGTTATTCTGCCTTTAGGAATGGGCGCGGGCTTAATGTTTTTATTTGATGATCACACATCATTTGAATCAGCAATTTTTATCGGTGCTGTCTTGACTGCAACTTCAGTGTCAATTACTGTTGAGACTTTAAAGGAACTCGGCAAAATGTCTACTAAAGTCGGCAATACTATTTTAGCGGCGGCATTGATAGACGATATTTTAGGCTTGATATGTCTTACAATAGTAACAGGCATGGGCGGCGAACAGGACACAAATTTGACGATGGTATTTATAAAAATTGCTGGATTCTTTATTTTTGTAGGAATAGCGGGATTTCTTTATAATCGCTATATGAAATGGTCTGACAGAGTCCAAGCTGAAAGAAATTTGCGGCGTTATCCTGTATTAGGCTTTGCATTCTGCTTATTTATGGCGTGGGCAGCTGAGTCAATTTTCGGAGTCGCTGACATAATAGGCGCGTTTGCTGCAGGAATGATTATAGCGTTATCTCCTAAAGGTCAATACGTAGCTAGCAAGTTCGATACAGTTTCATATTTATTATTAACTCCGATATTTTTTGCTAATATAGGGCTTGAAGTTATTTTGCCGAAAATGTCATTTGAATTAGTAGCCTTCACTGCCGCATTAATAATCGTTGCAATTATATCAAAATTAGGAGGCTGCGGACTGGGTGCGCTGGCGTGCAAATTTGACAAGAGACAAAGTTATCAAATAGGACTCGGGATGGTCTGCCGCGGCGAGGTTTCATTAATTGTCATGAAAAAAGGTATGTCTATGCACTTCATAGCTGAAGAGTATTTAGGGCCGATTATTATAATGATTATTATCTGCACAATTTTGACTCCTGTCTTGTTAAAATGGGCGTTTGAAGGTCAAAAGGATGCAATTGGCGATACAGTATTTGAAGATGCATTTATGACGATGGATCAAGCTGACGAAATCACTGATGATTTATTCTCGAGAAAGTTACAATTAAGCAGCCGAACTCACGAATAAAATTTTTTGCGTGCCGCCGTCTCCCACCCA